>JACPRT010000027.1 GCA_016189845.1 Chloroflexota bacterium
GAGATGGTCGGTCAGGTAGGCGATGACCTGTTCGGCGCCGAACTCCTGAAGAGTCTGCGTGCCTACGGGGTCGGCGTCGATGGGATCGCAACCGCGAAAGGCCAGGCATCCGGCGTCGCACTGATTTTCAGCGATGCCACCAGGCAGAATCGTGTGCTGCCCGTTTACGGGGCGAACGCCACCTGCGGGGACGCTCAGGTGGCCGCCGCGGCCCGTTTCCTGGACGGCGCACGCGTGCTCCTCGTCCAGCAGGAGATATCGCTCGACGTTACCGGGCGTTGCATGCGCGCGGCTCATGAGCGCGGCGTCACCGTCATCCTGGACCCCGCACCCGTCCGTGAACTGCCCGACGGGTACCTCGAGATGGCGGACATCGTCCATCCCAACCAGGTCGAGGCCGAGGCGCTCAGCGGGATCGAGGTAACCGGGCCAGTCTCGGCGGCGGCGGCGGCCGCGGCGATCCGTAAGCGCGGAGTCCGCATCGTCGTCGTGAAGCTGGGGCAGCAGGGGTGCTTCGTGGACTCGAACGAGTTCACGGGGCACGTCCCGACGTTCGACGTGGAGGTCGTCGCCACGGTTGCAGCTGGCGACGCGTTCGCGGGCGGACTCGCGGTCGGCCTCGTCGAGGGAATGGGCCTCCGGCAGGCCGTGACCATCGCCAACGCGGCCGGGGCGCTGTGCGTGTCGAAGCCGGGGGCGCAGGACTCCATGCCGACCCGCGGAGAAGTGGACTCCCTGGTAAAAGAGCGCCCGTGACATACCTTCGGAGCTTGGCAGATGAATCGAATGTAGCATACAATCCGTGGAACTACTGCGTAAACGAGAATCGAATGACTACTGCCAAAGTTCAATCCAGAGGTCAGATAACACTCCCGAGTGAGGCCAGGCGAAAGGCCGGAATACAACCTGGCGACACGCTCTACGTGGAGGTTCTGGCAGAAGGGCAGATCCGCCTCAGGGCCCTGCCGCGGCTGGGGCCGCGTGAGCTTCGGGAACGCTATCCGATCGAGGGACCGGTCGATGAGCCCCGAGACCGAGCAGATTGGGAGTCCGCCGCAGCCGAGGAAGTCGTGAAGGGGCGAAGACGTGGTCCCCGGAGTCGTTGACACAAACGTCTTCATCCACGCGCAGACGCATGATGCGCTGGCCGACGAATGCCTGGACTTCCTTGAGGCCATCGAAGAGGCCCGACTACAAGCCCGGCTGGATCCTATGGTCCTCCACGAATTGTCATATGCGTTACCCCACTACCGCAGGGGAATGTCCCGGGACGAAGTGGCCGAGTACCTTCTGGTCATTCTTGCCTGGGAAGGAATCGTTGCCGATAAGTCGACTCTGATCCAGAGCGTGGAGCGCTGGCGCGACACGGACGGGCTGGGATTTGTCGATGCCTATCTGGCAGTTGTTGCTTCGACAGAAGGTGCTCCGGTCTATAGCAAGAACGTGAGAGAGCTCCGCGGGCAGGGCGTAGTCGTACCCGACCGCCTCCCGAATTGACCTGGCCGTCGGTACGTCCCGTTTAGCCTCATCGGGAGACCTCCCGCGCAAGCCGGCGGGGCAGCCCGGGCCCTTCGTAGATAAGCGACGTATAGAGCTGGACCGCAACCGCACCCGCGGACAGGATCCTGCCGACCTCCTGGCCCGTGAACACACCGCCGCAACCGACTATCGCGACATGCCCCGGTGTCGCATGTCGAACGGCTTCTACCAACCGGAGAGTCGAATCCAGGAGCGGCGCGCCGCTCAGGCCGCCCTGGCCGACCGCCAGCCGCCCGTCTTTGACGGGTAGGGTATTCGCGACCACCAGGCCGTCGGCGCCGCCGTCGACAGCCGCCCTGGCCAGCGCGATCAACCGGACCTCACCTTCGGGACCGTCGTATCGGGGCAGCTTGATCAGCAGCGGCCTCTTCTTGCCGGCGGCAACCTTTCCGACCAGGACTCGCAGCCGTTCTGGCGCCTGGTACACCCGAAGCCCTGCGGTGTTCGGGCTGCTGATGTTGACTTCGACGCCGGAAACAAGCGGTTCCAGCCGGGAATGGCACTCGAGCACGTCTTCGTCTTCGGTACCGGCGACGCTCACGAAGGTGCGTGAACGATGTCGAACCGGGAGTCGCCGAAGTCGCCGCTCCACCGCATCGAGGCCGTCGCCGGGGAAGCCTAACGAGTTCACGAGCGCACGCGCTCGCTGGTCGCGCAAAAGCCGCGGACGCGGGTTGCCTGGCCGCGCTTTCAGCGTGACTGTCCCGCCGACTGCGAAGCCGAATCCAAGCGCTAGCAGGGAACCGATGACGCGACAATTCTTGTCGAAACCGGCGGCGATCCCGATTGGACTGGGCACCGACACGCCGCAAATGGCGGTCGAAGCGGCCCGGGGGCGCTCCGCTGTGAACAGAGCGGAGGCTGCCCACAGCGGGCCGACGCGCAGCGCCGTCTCCGCGAGCCTGTGGGAAGTCTCTGCCGGTAGCCGGAACAGGAGGGGCCGGCCCAGGGCTGTGTACAGTCCCAACGAGGAATTCCTTTACCGTGCCTGGCGGCGGCTGAGCTTACACTAGACCCGAAGGCAGAAGACCCGGAAGGTAGATACGTTGGATCTTACTTTTGAGCGAGGCGACCCGGCACGTCCGAAAGGCCATGCCATCGTCTACGTCCGCGACGCAGCCGACCGCGATTCGATCGCGGCGACCTATGTCATCATCCTGCCGGTGACGGTCGACATCACGAAGTACGTCCCGCCATTCCTCGCCCAGCAGGTGCCCAATCTCGGCGAGAAGGGACTGACTGCATTTGCTTTTCCGCCGGCGCCCGAAAAGGTCGCTGGCCACGAGCATGTGGCGCGATTGGCCGAGGACCGCGACGACGACCTGATCTTCGCCGGCACGCGTGAATCCATCGACCCCGGGCTCCTCATGGCGCTCGTAGGGGAGATCGTGGCGGAGTATTCGGCCCGCTACGAGAAATGGACGGCGGTCGCGGGGCAGCCGGTCATCGACAAGCCCGGCGAACATCCGGGCGGCGGCGAGGTCGACGAGGTCGTCTATGCGCTCATGAGCGAAGCCGACAGGCTCAACGAGCTGACAAAGCTCGTGGGCAGGCTCCGCTACGCGGCCGAGGGGGGCGACAGTGCGACGGTCGACGAGGCCGAATCGCAAATCCGGGGGATTGCCAAACAGATGCCCGCAAACCGGAGAATCGACCGTCTGCTGGCTGCCGCGCACAGCAAGCCCCCCGAAGGCGCCCGCCTGGCGCAGCTTTATCTGGAGAGGGCTTACTGCCTGTTCCGCGAGGACTACCTGCGGGTGAAGGCGCTGGATGCCGAAATCGCCGCCATGGAGCCCCGTCCAACCTAGAAGACCTGGGAAAACGCGTCCTTCAGCTGCTTCGGCGAGATGTTGGCGCCGCTCGCGATCAGGACGACGCGCTTCCCCTTGAGCCTGTCGCGGATGCTGAGTGCCGCCGCCAGCGGGGCTGCGGCCGCCCCTTCGACCAGCGTGTGGGCCTCCACGGCATACGTCCTTATCGCATCAAGGATCGATTCCTCACTGACGAGGACGAAGTCGGACAGAAGCCTGCGCATGATGCTCTGAGGGAGTTCGTAGCCCGACGCCGTCGCGAGCCCTTCCGCCTGGGTGCACATCGGTGCGGTGTGGATCGCACCGGCCTTCCAGGACAGGTAGCCGGCGGGCGCCGCCTCCGGTCCGACGCCTATCACTCTTGTGGCTGGCGACACCGCCTCGGCGACGATGCACGCCCCGCACGCACCGCTTCCGGCGCCGACCGGCGCAATTATGAAATCGACCGCGCCGAGGTCCTCGAATATCTCCAGGGAATACGTCGCCACGCCGGCGATCAACAGGGGCTCGTCGGCTGCGTCGACATACCGCATCCCGTGCTCGCGGCTGAGGCCGATCGCGTGCTCGCGGCTGACATCGTAATGGGAGCCGTGGAAGACGACGGCCGCCCCGAGGTCCCTGATCGACTGCACCTTGGCAGGATTCGCGCCCTCCGGCACCACGATCGTGGCTGCGGCGCCGAACGTCCGTGCGGCGAAGCTTATCGATTGCCCGTGGTTGCCGGACGAGGCGGTAACGAGGCCGCGCCGCTTCTCCTCGGGCGACAAGCGCGAGACGAGGTTGAGCCCGCCCCTGACCTTGAACACGTTCAGGACCTGAAGATTCTCGTGCTTGACCCACACCTCCGCCCCGACCAGCCTGCTGAGCCCGGGATAATGGCGCAACGGGGTCCGGTGGATGTACTGCCCGATGACACGGCGGGCATCCAGGACGTCGGCAAAGGTCGGTGGGTTCAGCACGTCCATGATTCTAACCGTCGCCACGAAAACCCCGTGTATACTCGGAAAGCTAGAAACGGGAACCGAAACTTGAGTTCTGACGACCACTCCGCAGGCGGGGAAAGCCACTCGACCGTCGCGCAACCGTCCCCGCGACCTGCAGTCGCCACCGAAGCCACCACCCCAGTTTCCGCGACGGCCGTTGCCTCCCAGCCAACTCCGCGCCCGGGCCTGATCGGCCGGACGTTCGACTCCCTGTCGCTGCCCGAATATCGACTGTTCTGGCTGGGCACGCTCCTGAGCATGGGGGCGACCCAGATGAACATGATGACCGGGAGCATCCTGGTCTATGACATCCAGAACGCCCGGATCATCGCCGGCATCGTCGGCATGTCATTTGCTCCCACGATGCTGCTCTTCTCCCTTTTCGGCGGGGTAGCGGTCGACCGGTTCGACCGCCGCTTCATCATCCAGCTTGCTCAAGTCGTCGGCTTCGTCGTCGCCATCGTCCTCGGCTTGCTGGTCCTCACGGACGCGATCCGCTGGTATCACCTGCTCGTCGCAGGCCTGATCCAGGGCGCGATGTTCGCCTTCCTCGCGCCTGCCAGGCAGACGGCGATTCCCAGGCTGGTCAGCAGGGACCGGCTGTCCAACGCCGTCGCGCTCAACTCGGCCGGCATGAGCCTGATGTCGGTGGCAGCTCCGGCCGTGGGTGGCCTGCTCTACGAGACGATCACGCCGGCCGGCGTTTACTTCCTGGTTGCCGCCATGTACCTCGGCTCCGTATTCCTGACCGGAATGCTCCCGGTCATGAAGCCCAGGGAAGGGAAGCGAAGGGCGGTCTTCGCAGATATCGGCGTCGGCTTCAGCTACATAGGCAGGACGCCCATCGTCTTCTGGCTGATCTTTCAGGGTGGGATCACGGCCCTGCTGTCGTTCCCGTTCCGCACGCTGCTGCCCGTTTACGCCAAGGACGTCTACCGGGCGTCGCCCAGCGACGTCGGGGTGATGATGGCGGTGCTGGGCGTTGGCGCCCTGGTGGGCACGCTCTTCATGGCAGGGCTGCGAAGCGGTCAGCGCAGGGGACTCGTAATCCTGGGAGCGTCCGTCCTGACGGGCTTCGCCCTGGTCTGGGTCGCTGCCGTTCCGTGGTTGCTAGTGGGAATCGCCGCCATGGCGATCATCGGCCTCGGGGATTCCGCCCGCATGGCCCTCGGCCAGTCGCTGGTGCTCGAGGCTGCCGACGACGAGTACCGGGGGCGCGTCATGAGCATATTCATGATGACCTGGGGATTGATGCCCCTCGGCGTGCTGCCGCTCAGCGCGGGCTTTGACCTGCTGGGACCGCAGATGGCGCTTGGCGTGATGGCCGTGTTGATGCTGGCCGCATCCGTGGCCTTCTTCGTTCAGCCACGCCTGAGGGATTTGCGTTAGGCAGCCGCGCCGTCGCCGGACGCTAGTTCACGCTCATCACCGATTCGAGGCTGGCTGGAAGCGTCCGCTCCAGCTTGAACGTAGCCCCGCTGCTCGGCCTCACCTCCACCCCGAACTTTCCATTCGCGGTGAGCCTCGTGTCGAGGAAGGCATTCGTCGCGGTGCCGAGAGCGTAGGTGCCGTCGGACTGTTTCTGATGAAGCCAGACCGTGACCTCGGCGGTCTCATCGCCTTCGAGCAGGTAGTCGCCGTCGTCGTCGCCCGGGAAGGATACGGTCCACTGGGCGTCCGTGACATGCTTGGCCGCGGTGGTGTACGAGATCACGGTTGGCGCGTCGAGCCCGCTCGCGTCCGGGTCCGTGCCGGTGTCGTTAACCGTATAGGGCGGCGTCAGGTCGACCGGGTTCCCGTCCACCGCAAGCGACATGGTGAAGATCACCTGGACGGCGCCGGTGGTGCTGGCCACACTGCCGGTCTTCACCACCAGGGCGCCACTCGGGGTGAGCGTGCCACGGGTCTCCTCGAGCCCGGCGTACGCCGTCTGCTGGCTCTGCTGCGCCGAGAACACCCCGACCGAAAGGATCGTGAACGCGAATACAGACGCCACGATCACGAAGGCGATCAGGATGATCGCCGTCTCCAGTCCAGTAATCCCTCTTTGTTCCCGCATCCTCGACTCGCTTACTCGGCGACCGCTGACACGCGGCCGGATCTTTCCACGCCAGGATCTGAGGACAGTTTGCTGCTCTCCCGGTATCCTCATGTCAGCGATTCTGCCCCAGCCTGATCCGGTTCCGACACGGTGCCTGCTCGGACGTTTATTTCGCCGGTGCGCTGCGTGCTAACTCCAAGAACGGGAATTCGAACGACTTGCCGATAAAAGTGCTGCCGGCGGGTCTGGCGGCGCGCATCGCCGCGGGCGAGGTGATAGAGCGGCCGGCATCGGTCGTCAAGGAACTCGTCGAGAATTCGCTGGACGCCGGCGCCACTCGCATTTCGGTGGAGGTGATCGACGGCGGGCGTGAGTCGATCCGGGTTGTCGACAACGGCCATGGCATCCCGGCGAACGAGGTACCCACAGCCTTCGAGCGCTTCGCCACCAGCAAGATCGACGAGAAATCGGACCTCACCGGGATCGCCACACTCGGGTTCCGAGGAGAGGCGTTGCCGAGCATCGCCTCCGTTTCCCGCGTCGAACTGACAACCGCCGGGCAGCCCGCCGGGCAGGGCGTCAGGGCGGCGGTCGAGTTCGGCGGACCGGTACGTGTCGAGCCCGCGGGTGTACCCGCGGGGACAGCGTTCACTGTCCGGGACCTGTTTCGAAACACGCCGGCCCGGCTGAAATTCCTGGGTTCGGCGGCTACGGAGCTGGCCCGCGTGCACCAGGTCGTCGCCACATACGCCCTCATGCGACCCGACGTCGCGTTTTCACTGGCGGCCGACGGGCAGGCCAGGTTTTCGACCCCAGGTCGCGGCGACATGCTCGAGACGGTGGCAGGCGTCTACGGCTGGCACGTAGCGAGGCTGATGGTCCGCGTCGATCCCCCGGGGGTCTCGAGTCCGGGCCACGGTGAATTTGCGGTGTCCGGCCTCACGGGAGCGCCCGGGCTTACCCGTGGGAATCGTGCACACATCACACTTTCCGTAAACGGCCGATGGATAGAAAGCCGCCGCCTCGCGTTCGCGGTCGAACAGGCCTATCACGGGTTCCTCGCTGAGCGCCGCTTCCCGGTGGCAGTGCTGCGTCTGACGGTCCCTTACGGCGACGTCGACGTGAACGTCCACCCCGCGAAGACCGAAGTGCGGTTCCTGCGCGAGCAAGTCGTATTTGCCGAGGTTCAGAAGGCCGTTCGGACTGCCCTGGTCGAATCGGCGCCCGTGCCCCATGTCCAACGGCCATCCCCGGCGGCGGGCAGCGGACCGATCCCCGCCACGTCGATGCCTGACAACCCGTTGTGGCCGGGACAGCCGGACAGTTTGGGGGTTCCTACCCCCGGTAGTATCGCGGCGCCCACGCCCAGGCGCTCGTTGCCCGTGCTGCGCGTGATCGGGCAGGCGCACGACACCTACATCCTCGCCGAAGGGCCGGGCGGCGTGTATCTGATCGACCAACATGCCGCGCACGAACGCGTCCTGTTCGAAGAGGTTCGGGATCGCCTGGGAAAACCGGGCGAAGGCGGGCAGCGCCTGCTGGCGCCGGAGCCTGTGCAGCTGCTCCCGCAACATGAGCGCGTCCTGCGCGACCACGGTGCGCTGCTAAGCGAGGCCGGGTTCGAGGTGGAACCATTCGGCGCACGCATGGCGCTCGTGCGGGCGGTCCCGCGCGTGCTGCCGGGCGGGTCGGGCGCCGAGGCGCTGGTGCGTCTGCTCGATTCCCTTGCCGACGGCGCGGGGACCGGGGTCTGGCGCGAGCGCGTACTTGCAACGCTGGCGTGTCATGCGGCTGTGCGGGCCGGGCGACGCATGACGCCGGCAGAGAGCCAGGAGCTGCTTCGCAGGCTCGAGGCTACCGAGCAGCCCCACACGTGCCCGCATGGCCGTCCGACGATGATCTATCTCAGCGTGTCCGCCCTGGAGCGCGACTTCAGCCGGCGCTAGCTACACGGCGTCGCCAAGCCCGGTTGTTCAAGTTCCCGTTGAGGTTCGATACCTGGCTTCGTCGATCAGCAGCTTCCAGTATCCCCGGCGAGGGCGTGTCGCTCTGAAATGCCCGAAATCAAAAGTGAGAATGGCGACACGGCGGCTCTCGGCATACGCCATGACGGAGGTGTCCGTGATTCCCAGGCCAAGATCTGCATACTTCACGTCGATTTCGACAGCGCGGCGGAACAGCTCTGGCGATAGATAGGCGACCCGGTGACCACCGTCGGCGACGGTCCGCAAGAACTGGCGAGCGGCCCGTGAATCAAGGCGCGTGCGGAGCAGGTAGTCAACTTCAGCGATCACCGGAAACGGGATTATGAGGTCACGGCCGAGTTCATCGACTACCATCGCCGCCAAAGCGTGAGCATCATCGAGTTCGTTGGCGGCAGCCACCAGCGGCCCGGTGTCGGCGACAACCCTCAACGGATCTCGACCGGTTCGCGCAAATATCGCTCGGCGTTCAATCCGAGATCACGCGGTCCCTTACCGGATGCTATGTATGCGAGTGGCTTGCGTCGCCCCCTGGCCGAAATACCCGCGATCACGAGGCGGGCGATGGCTGCGGAAAATGATTCGCCAGGTTCCATGTTTTCCTTGACCTGGGCCTCGACATGTCCGGGCAGACTTATCGTTCGGCGCGCCATGGTTACTCCGATCGCCTGCTTGTATGAACGTCACTATCATAACAATGAGGTGGCGCCCGGTGATATAGACTATTGGCACGACCGACTGGTCGGTCGGTAGGAACACGTGACGCGAATCTACGAGCATCCCTTGGACGACCAGAAGGAAGCCACCCGGGCGCGTATCCTCGAAGCCGCGGAGTCGGTATTTGCCGACAAGGGCTACCACGATGCCCTGGTCGATGAAGTGGCCGAGGCCACGTCCCTCTCGAAGGGCGGCGTCTATTTCCACTTTCCGAGCAAGGAAAGCCTCTTCTTCGCGGTCCTCGACCGGCTTGCCGATCGCCTGATCGCCAGGGCAGAGCGCGAGTCCGCAGGGCAGCCCACGGCGCTCGCGGGAGCCGACGCGGCACTCGTGGCCGTCTTTTCGGCCCTTTCCAAACGCCGCCGCCTCGCGAAGCTGCTGATGGTCCAGGGCTACAGCATGGGCAACGCCTTCGAGCGCAAGCGGGCCGAGCTGTTCGACAGGTTTGCGGGGGTGATCAGGTCGCACCTGGACGATGCGGTCGCCCGGGGCGAGATCGGGGCCATCGACACGGCGGTCGCGGCGCATATCTGGCTGGGCGCGAGCAGCGAGTTGCTCATCCGCTGGCTCTACGCCGGCGAGCCCGCGCCCGCCCGGGCTCTGCCGCTGCTCAGGACGATGCTGATCGAGGGCGCGCGGGCGGCCAGCGGCGCCGGCACGCCCAGAGGCGGGCGAAATGGCCGGTAGCAGTGCGGCCGGCAAAGTGGAGCCGGCGGGTCGCAGCAGCCCCGCCACGCTCCGAAGCAGGGTCGCCCTGTTCCTTGAAGCGATCAAGTTCGAACATTCCGTGTTCGCCCTGCCGTTCGCGGTCCTCGCGGCCTTCCTGGTCTCGGATGGCGTCCCTCAATGGCGACCGTTCCTGTGGGTCGTCGTGGCCATGGTCGGCGCGAGGACTCTTGGGATGGCCGCGAACCGACTGATCGATGCCGGGATCGACGCCAGGAACCCCCGGACGGCCGGACGGGCGATCCCCGCCGGTCTGCTGCGGAGACGGGACGTCGCCATCTTCATGACCGTCGCCGCGGTCGCATTCGGCATCGCCGTAGCTCAGCTGGACCGCCTGGCGTGGTATCTGTCGCCGGTCGTGATCGCCGTCCTCACGTTTTACCCCTATCTCAAGCGGTTCACGTGGCTCTCACACATCGGCCTGGGCCTCGTTTACCTGATCATCCCTCCGGCCACGGCCATCGCGTTCACGGGCCAGATTCCTGCCTGGTCGGTGTTGCTTGGCGTCGCCGGCATGTTCTGGGTGGCTGGCTTCGACCTCATCTACGCGACGGCGGATGTCGCAGTCGACCGTGAGCAGGGACTGCACTCGATACCGGCCCGGTTCGGCATCGCTGCGGCGCTCTGGGTATCGCGGGCGTTCCACGCGGCTACGACCGTCTTGCTGGCGGTCGCCGGCGTGGTCGCCGGCGCCGGGCCTCTCTATTTCGCGGGCGTCGCCGCCGCCGCTGCCCTCCTGGCGTACGAGCAGAGCCTCGTTTCGCCTGCGGACCTGTCGAGGCTTAACGCAGCATTCTTCACGATGAACGGTGTGATCGCGGTGGTGTTCGCAGTCTTCGTCTGCACCGGCGTGGTGGTGGGCTAGCGTGGGCCGGTACGTGCTCGGAGTCGCAGGCGGGAGCGGCGCGCCCTACATGCGACGCGTGCTCGAAGGCCTCATGACGGCCGGGCACGAAGTCCACGGGATTTTCTCGGAAGCCGGCCGGAAGGTGTGCGGCCTCGAAGCCGGTCTGATGCTGACCGGCAAGCCGGAGATTGACGAAACGCGAGTGCTCGAGTGGCTGGGCGATCCCGCGGCGACCCGAGGCACGCTCCGGCTCTACGCCCTGAACGATTTCGAGGCGCCGATCGCCAGCGGATCGTTCAAGACCGACGGCATGGTCGTGGTCCCGTGCTCGATGGGCGCCCTGGGCCGGATTGCGCAGGGCATCGGCTCGAATCTCCTGGAACGGGCGGCCGACGTGACCGTCAAAGAACGGCGTCGCCTGTTGCTTGTCCCCAGGGAGATGCCGCTCAGCCTGATTCACCTCCGCAACATGGTGGCCGCCGCAGAATCCGGGATTGAGATCATCCCGGCCATGCCCGGCTTTTACCACAACCCGCGCTCCGTGCAGGACATCGTCGATTCAGTGGCCGGGAGGGTCCTCGACCGTCTTGGCATCGACGCCCCCTTCCTGAAGCGTTGGACGGGACCGGTGCCACCGGAATTCACGGCGTGGGAGGACCGGTAGGTGCCGTACGACGACCTGCAGTCGTTCCTGCGCGCACTGGAACTGGCCGGAGACCTGCGCAGGGTGAAGGTCGCCGTCGATCCGGAGCTGGAGATCACCGAGATCGTCACCCGCACGGTGAGGAGCGAAGGGCCGGCGCTGCTGTTCGAAAACGTGGCCGGCTCGCGCTACCCCCTGGCGATCAACATCCTCGGAAGCCAGCGGCGCATCGAGATGGCGCTGGGGATGCACCCTGAGGAGCTCGGTGAGTCGATCCTCCGGCTGGTGGAACGGATGAATCCGCCAAGCCTGCGCGCCCTCTGGTCCGAACGCAGCACGTTGCGCCGCCTGATGAAGATCAGGCCCTCGGTCCGCAGGCGCGCACTCGGACAGCAGGTGGTAGAAAAGTCCCCGGACCTCCTCGAAATGCCGGTCCTAAAATGCTGGCCGGACGACGGCGGCCGGTTCATCACGCTGGGCCTGTGCATCAGCCGCGACCCCGTCAACGGCAAGGGAAACATGGGTGTCTATCGGATGCATGTGTACGACGGCCGGACGACCGGCATGCACATGCAGATCCAGAAGGGTGGGGGGTTCCACCACTACAGTGCCGAGAGGCTCGGCCGCCCCCTCGAAATGGCGGTAGCGCTCGGAAGCGACCCTGCGCTGACGATCGCAGCGGTGATGGCGCTGCCAGAAGGCATCGACGAAGTCGCCTTCAGCGGCGTGCTCCGTGGCAAGCGCACGCCGGTTGCCCGCGCGAAGACGCTGGGCCTCCGCGTACCCGCGAACGCCGAGTTCGTTCTCGAAGGCGTCGTGCTGCCGAACGCCCGGCGTTCGGAAGGGCCTTTCGGCGACCATTTCGGGCACTACTCCGACGTCTCTGATTTCCCGGTGTTCGAGGTACGAGCGATCACGCATCGCCGTAACCCAGTCTACCCGGCGGCGGTCGTCGGCCGGCCCCCGCAGGAGGACCGGTACATCGGAGACGCGACGCAACTCGCTCTGCGGCCACTCGCGCGCCTCACGCACCCCGAGCTACGGGACATGTGGGCCTACTACGAATCCGGTTTTCATCACCTTCTGGTGGCGTCGGTGCAGACCCGGTACACCCGGGAACCTTACAAGACGGCCATGGGCCTGCTGGGCGAAGGGCAGCTGTCGCTCACGAAATGCCTGGTTCTGGTGAACGAGGACGTGGACCCACGCGATCCTTCGGCCGTGCTCCGGGAGATCGGCCGCAACTTCGACCCCCGAGAGGACTTCCTCCTCATCGCGCGTACGGCAGCCGACACCCTGGACTTCACCGGGGAAAAGCTTCACCACGGCAGCAAGATGGTGATCGACGCCACGGGCCAGGGACAGGCGAATGGCGGTCCCGTCGACGTGCCAGACGTCGACCTGCGGGGGATCGTCCCGGATGCGGCAAAGTGGCGGCTCGCCGGCGGCACGCTGCTGGTCGTGCAGACCAGGGACCGTGGGCGTGAGGCGGTGCAGAGGCTGGTGGCATCGCACGAGCTACCGGGCGTCCACGCGTTACGGGGCGTGAAAGCGGTCGTGGCCGTGTCGCAGGACGTCGACATCGAAGACGACGTCGACCTGATCTGGGGCATGTTCACGCGCTTCGACCCCGCCCGGGACGTCGTATTCACGAAAGCCGAATTCCGTGGCGCGGCTCCGGTCTACTCCGGCCTGATGGGCATCGATGCAACTTTCAAACCTGGCTACCCGGCGCCGCTGGTGATGAGCCCGGAAGTCGTCGAGAAGGTGGATAGAAGATGGGACGAGTACTGGAAGTAGATGGCATCCAGTTCCAGGACGCGCGCCTGGCGCCGATCTGGGAGAGGGTGCAGGCCGGCGAACGGCTGGGTATGGCGGACGGTGTCGCCATGCTCGAAACGGACGACTTTCCCGCGCTAGGAAGGATAGCGGACTTCGCCAAGCGAAAAGTCTCCGGCGACAGGGTCTTCTTCGTCCTCAATCGCCACATCAACCCGACCAACATCTGCGTCCTGTCGTGCAAGTTTTGCGACTTCGCAAAGAAGCCCGGACAGGCCGACGCGTATGAGATGACGATCGAGGAAGTCCTCGCGCAGATGGACGACGAGATCCGCGAGGTCCACATCGTGGGCGGCCACCACCCTGCCTGGAAGTTCGAGTACTTCGAGGACATGGTCCGCCAGATCCACGGACAATTCCCGGAAGTCCAGATCAAGGCCTTCACCGCGGCCGAAATCGACTACTTCTGGAGGCGATGGAAGATCGAGCCGGAGGAGTCGCTCTCGCGCCTGAAGGCCGCAGGCCTGGCGTCGATGCCGGGCGGGGGCGCCGAGGTCTTCTCCGACCGCATCCACCGGGAACTGCTGCCCGGCAAGGCGAGCGCACGGCGCTGGACCGAGATCCACCGTATCGCCCACGCGATGGGCATCAAGTCGAATTGCACGATCCTGTACGGGCACATCGAGACGTTCGAGGAACGCGATTCTCACCTGATTCAGCTGCGTGAGGTCCAGGACGATACAGGCGGTTTCCTGGC
>JACPRT010000179.1 GCA_016189845.1 Chloroflexota bacterium
ATCTCGGCCGACAAGGAGCCGCTCGAGGTTGCTACCAAGGGCACCGAACACCTGTACATCACGAACCCGCTCAAAGGCCAGGAGAGCGCGCTCAACGACCTGTTCTCGACGCACCCCGCGATCGAAGATCGGATCGCCCGGCTGCGAGCAATGGCCGGGATGGTCCGGTGAACGCGGTGAATCGCCCGGCTATCGCCACCGAGGGCCTGACCAAGTACTACGGCAACGTGCGGGGCATCGAGGGTGTGGACCTCGAGGTCGGCCGTGGGCAGATTTTCGGGCTGCTGGGGCCGAACGGCGCCGGCAAGACGACCACGATCCGGCTGCTCCTCGACTTCATCAGGCCGACCCGAGGATCGGCACACGTGCTCGGGATGGATGCGCGGCGGAAAAGCGTCGAAATCAGGCGGCGCGCGGGTTACCTGCCAGGGGAACTGGCAATCTACGACAACCTGACGGGCGTGGAGTTTTTCGAGTACGTGTCCCGGCTGCGCGGCAAGGTCGAACCTCCGGATCTGAGCGCAATCTGTGAGCGATTGGACTTCGATACCCGACGCAAGCTGGGAACCCTCTCCCGCGGAAACAAGCAGAAGGCCGGTCTGATTCAGGCGATCATGCACAAACCCGATCTGCTGCTACTCGACGAGCCGACGAGCGGCCTTGATCCACTCGTGCAAGAGCAAGTGCACGGCCTTCTCAGAGAGGCTGCCTCCCGAGGGGCCACGGTGTTCCTGTCGTCGCACATCCTGTCGGAAGTCGAAGAGCTATGCGAGCGGGTTGGGATCGTCCGGGAAGGCCGGATGATCGCTGTGGAGGCGGTCGACGACCTCAAGCGAAGGGCGGTTCGCCGCATGACGATCGAATTCGCCGAGCCGATTGACGCCGCCACGTTCGAGCGGTTGCCGGGAATCACCGAAATCGAAGTACGCGGCCGGCAGGTGCGCTGCCGTGTGGTCGGATCGTTGGACTCCGTCGTCAAGGCGGCCGCCAGGTTCCAGGTCGAAAACATTACGACCGAAGAGCCTGGCCTGGAGGAGGTATTCATCGAGTACTACTCGGGAGGTCCGGCCAGGAATGCTCGATAACGTCTTCCAGAAGACGCTTCGCGATCAGAAGGTGTCCGGCGCGGCGTGGATGGCCGGCATCCTCGCCATCACCGCCTACGTGATCTTCCTGTATCCGGTCATCGCTGATCAGGCGGACCTCCAGAGGTTCATCGACGAGCTGCCCGAAGCTATCAAGGCCATCGCCGGCGGTGTACTCGACTATTCGACGCCGAACGGCTTCTTGAGCGCCCAGTTCTTCTCGATGATGGGCCCCATCATCTTCATCGTTTACGCCGTCATCCACGGGTCCGGTGCGATTGCCGGCGAGGAAGAGCGTGGCACGTTGGCGCTGCTGCTCTCCAATCCAGTCAGCCGGCGCCGGGTTCTTGCCCATAAGGCCGCCGCGCTCGTCTTCGGGATCACGGCCGGCGCTGTCGTGCTGTGGATTGGACTGGCAGCGTGGTCGCTGGCAGCCGGAGTCGCTCTGCGCTTTGGGCTTGCAGCTCAAGGCTGCTTCAGCCTCGCCCTGCTCGGCACGTTCTTCGGGATGCTGGCGCTCGCGGCGGGCGCGGCAACAGGCAGGCGCGGGATCAGCAGCGGGGTCGCGGTCGCGGTTGGCGTGACTACCTACCTGCTGAACGCCTTCGCTCCGCTCGTCTCGTGGCTGGAGCCCGCGCGCCTGGTTACGCCCTTCTACTACTACCAGGGCAACGAACCGCTGCTGCACGGCATCAGCTTCCTCCACGCCGGAGTGCTGATCGCTGCATCCGCGGTCCTGCTCGGCTGCGCGGCGTGGGCGTTCGAGCGCCGCGATCTTTCTCGCTGACGGAAGGGAGTCGATATGCAACACATCCAGCCGCCAGAGAAGTCGAAGCTGGCATACGTGATCGGGCCGTACCAGGCGCCGATCGCACACGTAAGTCCGGGTGAGACTTTTCGAGTTTCGACCCTCGATGCGTTCGAGAACCGGATCGACTCCCCGAAGGTGGACCTTCGGGAAGTAATCACGCTGCCATACGTGAACCCATGCACAGGGCCGATTTTCGTCGACGGGGCGGCGCCGGGCGACACGCTCGCAATCCGCATCGACGATATCCAGATCCCGCGGGACTATGCGGTCAGCTGCCTCATCCCGGAGTTTGGCGGTCTGTGCGGGACGGTGTTTACGCGGGTGCTCAACGAGCCGCTTCCGCAGCGCGTGCTGATCCACCCGATCACGAAGGATGGGCTGGTCCATGACCGGGCGTTGAAGATCCCGGCGATTCCGATCGAACCGTTCTATGGCACGATCGGTACCGCGCCGACGATCGAGGCGATATCAACCCTGGCGCCGGGCTTTCACGGCGGCAACATGGACGCGGCCGACGTCTGCCCCGGCAACACGGTCTATCTGCCGGTGAATGTGGCAGGCGCGCACCTGTTCGTCGGCGACGGGCACGCCGCCCAGGGCGACGCCGAGGTCTGCGGGGTCGCGGCGGAGGTGCCCACTGTCGGTACGTTCACTATCGACCTGATCAAGGGACGTGCTGTTAGGACCCCCAGGTTCGAGAACGCCGAATTTTTGATGTCGGTCGGCAGCGCGCGCCCGATGGAAGACGCCGCCCGGATCGCGTTTCACGACCTCGTGACATGGCTGTCAGCCGAGCACGGATTCGAACGCATGTCCGCCTATCAGCTGTGTTCGCAGGTCGCACGGGTGCGGGTCGCGAACATGGTCGACATCCTGTATTCCGTCGTTGCAAAGTTCCCGAAACGGTACTTGCCTACACCCTGAACTTCTTGACCGTCGCCGGATTCAACTCCAATCCGAGCCCGGGACGCTCCGGGTATGGTGACCACATGCCGTCCTTCGGCTCGGGGAATTCTGTGTACCAGACCTTGTCGGACTGCTCGGCGACACCGAGGTACTCGACGACCTTCAGGTTTGGCGTCGCGCAGGCGGTGTGCAGGTGCACCAGCTGCACGGCGTGCGGGGCAACGGGCAGGTTGAAGGCATGCGCGAGATGGGCAACCTTCATCCATTCAGTGACGCCCCCTACCCTGCCGATGTCGGGTTGCACGATGTCCGCCCCGCCACGTTCGATCAGCTCCTTGAAGCCGAACTTCGTGTACTCGTGCTCGCCAGTCGCGACCGGGATCGTCGTGGCCGATGCGACCGCAGCCAGGCCGTCGATGTCATCGGCGATGACCGGTTCTTCGAACCAGCCGACGTCGTAGTCCTCGAACACCTTCGCCATCTTGATGGCCTGCTTCGCGTAATAGCCGTTGTTCGCGTCGACGAAGAGTTCAACGTCGTCGCCGGCCGCCTTTCGGACCGCCTTCAGCCGTGCCACATCGTCCCGCTCCGCCTGTCCGAAGTCTTTGGCCACCTTCATCTTGATCCTGGGAAAACCCCGCTCCACGTAGGCCATCTGCTCCTTGATGAGCTCGGCCTGGCTGAAGTTGGTCCAGCCTCCGCTTCCGTACACGGGGACGGAGTCCTGGTAGGGTCCCAGGAGCCTGTAAAGGGGCAGGCCCAGCGCCTTCGCCTTGAGGTCCCAGAGGCCGATATCGATCGCCGAGATGGCCTGGAAGGCGATCCCCTTCCGGCCGTATCCACGTACACGCCAGAACATGTCGTTCCAGAGCTTCTCGGTATTGAACGGGTCCTCACCGACCAGGAGGTCCTTCAGGTTGTCCTCGATCACTGCCTGTATCGCGCGTAGACCCGTCCCAATGCCCAGTCCCTCGACCTTGCGCTCGTCGGTCTTGATATGGACGAATAGCGCGCTGCGGCCACGAGCGCCTCGTTTGGGCGGGGGGATCGTCGCGTCCTGAATCACGAAGCCCTGCGGGTCGCGCAGCATGGTCGTGGTAACGTCTGTGATCTTCATCGGTGCCTCCAGGCGCCGGAGTATAGAGCGAATAGATGGATCAAGAGCGGGCCCGGGCGACGAATGCCGGGCTGGCAAGTCCCTTCCGTGCGGTATCCGGCCGGATTCGAAAAACCTACTACGGGTGGTGGGTGGCGCTCACCGGCGCAGTCAACGCACTGATCACCTCCGGTCCCACGTTCCAGGGCAGCAGCGCCATTTTCACCGCGGTCGAAGCGGAGTTCGGCTGGTCGCGTGCGCTGGTCTCGGGCGTGGCGTCGTTCGGACGGGTCGGCGGCGCCATCTTTGGTCCTCTCGAAGGCTACCTGGCCGACCGGCTAGGACCGGCCCGCATCACCCTGATCGGGCTGATCGTCGGCGGCCTCGGATTCATCATGTTCTCGCGCGTCCAGAACGCTTTCGCCTACTACGGCGCGTACATCGTCCTGGCGACCGGTTTCAGCTTCGGCGGGTTCACGCCTGCCGTGACCGCGGTGAATTCGTGGATGCGCCACCGGCGTGCCACCGGCATTTCCATCGTCATCGGCGGCAGCAGCCTGGGCGGCGCGCTGGTCCCTGCGCTCGCATGGGGGATCACCGCGCACGGGTGGCGGATGACGTCGCTTGGCATCGGGGTGCTCGCGATCGTTTCGGCGCCGGTGTTCTACTTCCTGCTCTCGAAGAAGCCTCCGATCGACCAGCCGGCACCGAAGCGCCGTCCGGGGCGCCGTGTGGACCCTTCGAGCCCCGACTTCACTGCCGGCGAGGCGATCAGGACCAAGGCTTTCTGGCTCATCTCGTTGAGCCACACACTGGCGAACCTTTCCACGGCGACCGTGTCGGCCCACGTCATCCTGCACCTCACCGATGTCGGCCTTAGCCTCGCCACGGCATCGACCGTGGTGCCGGTATTCGCAGTAATCGGTTTCACGTTCCAGATCGTCGGCGGGCTGGTCGGCGACCGGATGGACAAGCGCTATCCGGCGTCGGTGTTTCTGATAATCCAGGCGGCGTCGATGGTCGCGCTGGCGTACGTATCGAACTACCCGTCCGCCATGCTGTTCGCCGTGCTGTGGGGGATCGGATTCGGCGGGCGGACCCCCATGCTGCACGCGATGCGGGGCGACTACTTCGGCACGAAGGCGTTCGGGACGATCCTCGGGCTGTCCGGTCTTATGATGGCCGTCGGAATGACCGCCGCTCCGTTTCTCGTCGGCCTCGCGTTTGACATCCAGGGCACGTATCGCTGGGCCTTCCTGGTTGTGGCCGCGGCGTGCGCCGCAGGGGGTGTCCTCATCCTGTTTGCGGTCAGACCGGTCCATCCGTCGCAGGCTGGAGTCGCAAAGGGGAGCGTGACGTGAGCATGGATCTCGCCGACTCTGTGCGCCAGCAATTGAGCGCGGTCGTCACGGAAATGATGGCGAAATACCAGGTGCCGGGAGCAGCGGCGGCGGTCGTCTACGACCAGAGCGTCGCCTGGTCGTCCGGGTTCGGCCTGGCTGACATGGACGCACAGGCGCCTGCCGAAGCCGACACGGTCTTCAGATGCGCGTCGGTCACCAAGCCATTCACCGCCACCGCAATCATGCGGCTGCGCGATGAGGGAAAGCTGTCTCTCGACGACCCGTTGGTCAGGCACGTGCCGGAGTTCCGCGCGGCCACGAATCCTTTCGGGCCGATCGAGGACATCACGCTGCGGCGCCTGATAACTCACCATTCGGGGCTGCAATCGGAGGCCCCGTCTTTCGACTACTGGGACACTCTCGAATTTCCACCGATCGAGGGTATCGTCAAGTCGCTCGGCAGCGCCCGTGTCGCCATTCCGCCCGATTCGGCGTTCAAGTACTGCAACCTGGGGTTCATCCTGTTGGGCGAAACGGTGGCACGCAAGTCGGGACGCAGGTACCACGAGTACGTGGTCGACCGGATCTTGAAGCCGCTGGGCATGAACATGTCCGGGTACGTACCGACGCCTGCGATGTCAGCCCGGATGGCCATCGGCTACGAACCGGACCCGCCCAGCGACCGGCCAACGATCGCGCCGCACACGCCGATCAACGGGCGCATGCCCGCGGGTGGGCTGTACTCCAGCGCCAGCGATCTCGCCCGGTGGTTGTCGCTGCAGTTCCGCACCGATCGCCCGGCCGACGACGGCGCACAGGTGATCTCCGGCAAGACGCTCGAGGAGATGCACCGGCCGCTGTACATGTCCCCGGCCTGGGATACCGCGTACTGCGTCTCATGGCACG
This sequence comes from Chloroflexota bacterium, assembly GCA_016189845.1. GTDB lineage: Bacteria > Chloroflexota > Dehalococcoidia > Lucifugimonadales > Lucifugimonadaceae > VGZT01. Next base: position 6,148 of record JACPRT010000179.1, read on the forward strand.
CGCAGGTACGCCCTGGCGGCGCCATCCACTACCACGGCGGTGGGTTGCCCGCTTTTTCGACGATGACGGCGTTCGACAAGGCACGGAAGGTGGGCGCCGTTGTTCTCACGAATCTTGGCGGTCACGACGGCGCCAAGGAGTCAGCGGTCTCGCTGATCGATGCCGCCGCGGGCGCGCTGAGTGAATCCGCGGCAACCCGGGTCCCGCACGAATCGACCTCGGAACCCTCACAGCCCGTCCCCGACGACTTGCGGCGCTACCTTGGCCTCTACCAGGGTCGCGGCGCGCAGCAAGCCCTCATCGCATGGCGAGGCGGGCAGCTGATGCTTCTGCCGCCCTGGCCGGGTAGCGCGAGCCGGTTCGGCCCGGCGGTTCTGCGACCGCGGCCGGAGCCGGACTCGTTGCTCGTTGACGGTGGCCGCGGCTCGGGCGAGGTCGCGAGGTTCGAGCGAGATGCCGCAGGCGAGCTGGTCGCGTTCAGGCTCGCGGCGACGGTATTCCGGAAGTTTCGCCAGAGCTACCGTCTCTCCGGCAGTCCCGAGATTTGACGCCCTCGCCACTCTAGCCAGATTTCGAAACGGCTGCCTTCTCTTTCTCGGATGCTTCACGCGCTCGCTGCTGTGCCACGGTCTCGCGCCGCCATGTCCGCTTCTTGTCGTCCTTCACGGAGAGATGCAGCCGTCCCAGGCCGGTGATCTCCATCTCGACCTTCTCGCCGTCCTGCAGCGGTCCCAGTCCCAGGTGATTGGTACCAGTGGCGATGACGTCGCCGGGCAGGAGCGTGACCTCGTTCGAGATGAGTTCGATGACCTGCGCGACGCCTCTCGCCATGTCGGACGTGGAGAAGTCCTGTCGCAGGTCGCCGTTGTTCCACAGGCGGATCTGCAGCTTCTGCGGGTCCGGGACGTCGTCGCGAGTTGCGACCCACGGGCCAATCGGGCCGAAAGTGTCCCATGACTTCTGCCACCAGAAGCTGTTGCGACCGTTCGGGTTGATGCCTCTGGCAGACACGTCGATGAAGTTCACGTAGCCGAATACGTGTTCGAGCGCCCGGGCGGCCCTGACCTTCGAGGCGCGTCTGCCGATCACGACTCCCAGTTCGGCCTCGTGCTGGAACACCGTTGCGGGCGCATCCGGCAGGACGACCGTGTCGCCGTCGCCGACGATGGACGCGGGCGACTTCAGGAATGCGTCGACGTCGTACGGCGCAGGGATCGTGCCCGACTCCATGTAGTTGCCGGCCATGCACACGATCTTCGAGGGCTGCGGGACCGGCTGGCGGAACCTCGACTGGGCGATCGGTTTGCCGGGGCGGCTCTGCGCAGCCGACTCCAGCTTCGGACGGAGCTGGGCGAAGCGGGCAATGACGCCTTCGAGCAGGTCCTGCGGCTTGAGATGCGGGATAGCGCTCACGACGTCTGAGACGTCGACGACCTTCTGGTCGGACACAACCGCGAGCTTGAACTCGTCGACGAAGGCAATTCGCATGGAGAAGCTCCTTGATTCTCAATCCATGGGGTCACGCAGCGTATCCTATCCGGTGTCATACAAGAAAATCGCCGCCGCGCGGCCTTCTAGCGCGTTGACCCGGCCTCGATGCCCGTAGGCGAACTGGCCGTCCTTGCCGGATCCCTTGGC
>JACPRT010000184.1 GCA_016189845.1 Chloroflexota bacterium
ATCCCGAGCAGTCCAGAGGATGCAGTTTTTGCTTTCGTGTTGGTAATCACCCGTTCCGGCCGTTGGGGGTGATAAAAGGGCTAGGGTAGGGCTAGAACGGCCGTTCGAAAATAGGTGGCAGCCCCTACATCCCGGGCGAAAACCCCGTGACGAAAACAAGGCGGATCACGGGTGCTTAGCGAGGGCGATTGGCTACGCCTGCTCGGGCCCGGAACGAAGGATCCCCGCGCGCGCGGCGTACACGAGCGCCTGCCTGCGGTTCTTAACCTGCAGCTTGCTGAGAATGTTCTTGATGTGGGTCTTGACGGTGTTCTCGGAAACGAACAGCGAACCGGCGATTTCGGCGTTCGACATGCCACGGGCGACGAGGCGGAGGACGTCGTGCTCCCGGTTCGTGAGCTGCCAGGCGATCTCTTCGTCCGAGGGTGCGGGCGCGGCAGCAGCCGCGGTTGCGGGCTTGGTCAGGTCGCTCATGAGGCGCGGCGCCATGGCCGGAGACAACACGACCCAGCCCTGGTGGACCTGGCGGATCGCATCGATGATCTCCCCGGTGGCCGACGTCTTCACGACATACCCGCGCGCGCCCACGCGCAATGCGTTAAAGAGGTCGGCGGGTTCTTCCGACACCGTCAGGATCAGGACGCGGGTGGCGGGCGCCCCCTGCGTCAAGTACGCCGTCGCGGTTATCCCATCCTGTCCCTTCATGTTGAGGTCCATGCAAACGACATCCGGGGAGAATTCCGCCACCTTCTGAATCGCCTCACGGCCGTCGGCGGCTTCTCCGACCACCGCCAGGTTCGATTCCTGGGACAGGACCTCCACGAGGCCACGGCGAAAAAGCGCGTGGTCGTCGACGACAAGGACGCGTACCGGAGTGGTGGCCTTCTTCTCTACTTCTGGGGCTTGCACGTCAATACAACCTCGGTGCCATTTGCAGGCGAGCTGTTGATCTCCAGGTCGGCATCGATGATCGACGCCCGCTGCCGCATGATCTCCAGGCCATGGCCGCCCGACGCGCCGGTTTGAAACCCGCGTCCATTGTCACGGACGCGCAAAACGAGTTCGGACGGGGAGCAAGTCAGGCCGATAGTGACCAGTGATGGCCTGGCATGCTTGCCAGCGTTCGCCAGCGCCTCACGAGCGATCTGGAGAATCTGGCGCTTCACCGCGGGGTCTATTTCCAGCTCAGCGCCCGTCCAGATCAACGATGCTCTGAGCCCGGTGGCATGGGACCACTGGTCGACGACCCTGGAAAGCCCGGTGCGAAGAGGTTCCACGAAGACGGCTTCCGCCGTCCCGTCCAGGTAGTCCCGCACCGCCACATAGCTGCGGCGCACAACGTCCCGGATGCCGCGGACGTCCTCGCCGGTCAGGCTCGTCCTGCTGCCGCCGGACCCTTCAGCCATCTGCAGCTTCAGGGAGAGGAATGCCAGCGTCTGAGCGACGTCGTCGTGCACCTCCCGCCGCAGGCGTTGCCGTTCGGAATCTGCCGCCAGAGCGCGCAGCCTGCGCTGCCAGTTCAGGTTCGCCAGGAACGGAAGACCGGCGACCAATACGCAGACGGCCGAATAGAGCAGCGCGAACGCCAGGTAGTTGCTGTGTAGGAGGCCGGGATACTCGCCCAGTCCGAACCTGCTCGCCTCGTGGGCCCCGGTAATCATGGCGGCGGAAGCGACCGCGGCAACGGCCGCGCTGGGTGCGCCGAGGAACAGGCCAGCGGTCAAGGCCGGGGCCAGGGAATAGATCAAGAACGGGCTATCGAGGCCTCCCGTGAGGAGTACAACTGAAACGGCGAGACCGATGTCCACGACCAGGAATGTGCTCTCGACGTAGACGCTGCGCCGGCTGGGGTCGGGCGGCCACCAGACCCTGCCCACGTTGTAGAGGCCGACCAGCCCCACCATGGCGCCGAGGGCGATCGCAGGAGGCCGGTTGACCTCCGGTATGAACGACAATCCGACGCCCATGGCGAAGAAGAAGAACCTGAAGACCGCAAGCGCCTGGTGGAGCCGCCTGGCGTACGGGCGGAGCGTGGCCTCGGCGCCGCCGGGTTCTGTGGCCGCCGGGTCGGCCGTAATCAGGCGCCGCACGACCCGCCGCGACCAGGCTGCGATCCTGGCGAGCCGCCGGCTCGTCGGTGGCAGGAGATTCGACGCAGTCACGGCCATGCGATCACCCTCGCCGGGCGATCCGGGCGATGCCGAGCACGATCAGCGCCCCGGCGAGGCTTGCGAGCATGAGCAACGCGGGGTTCACCCCGAATCGCAGATATACACCCAGGAACGCAAGCCCGGTGGCCAGCTCGACGACGAAGAGGCGAAGGGGGATCGGGGCCTGGCAGTACCTGCATTTGCCACGCAGCCAGAGGTAACTGACCACAGGTATGAGGTCGAGCGGGCGCAACGGCGTGCCGCACGCAGGACAGAGCGATCCAGGCCGGATGATCGATTGCCGGGCAGGGATTCGGTCGATCACCACGTTCAAGAAGCTCCCGAAGGCGGAGCCCAGCACGAACGCCAGCACCGAGAGTACGAATGTGGGCGCCGCGACCACCGCATTAGCCCATCGCCAGGGCAAGGCCGATGTTGACCATCATGTCCTGTAATGGGAGGTCGGCCGGGTAGCGGATTGGCGGTGAAGCGACGCCACTCGGTCGCTGCAATGCCGTCGCAAGCTGTGTGGCAATCGTGGGTTCGCGCGCGATCGGAGAGCCGAACACGAATAGCGGCACGTCTTCCGACAGCGGATCTTCCAGTGTGTTCTGATTGTGGACTGCCACGGTCCTGGACGCGGCTTCGGCGAGCCTGTTGAGGAGGGTTGGCCCGTCGAGAGTGTCCGCGCCCCAGTACAACCCGGTATTCGCGACGGGTGCGGCGTCCCTGACGATCACGACGTCGCACCCATCCGCGTACGTGCTGACGATCATGGCGTCGGGTTCATTCACGGCGCGCGCGAGAGCGAACTGCCTCAACTCCATGTAGCGCAGTTTCAGGCCGGAGCGCTGGAAGGTCTCCGGAATGGTGGCCATCGAGCGACGGGTGGCGGACACGACGAGCCAGCGACGCCGGTCCAGAATGTCGGCCAGCCGGTGCCAGCGCATGTAGGACGTCTCGGGCGATATTCCCATTCGCCGCGTCGCGTCCTGCGGGATCACCAGCCCGGGGTCGAGACCCTGTGCCTGCGGCAGCTCCATGACCCACAGGTTGTTCTGAAATCCAGGCACCGCGGCAACGGCGACGCTGGTCTGGCCGTCGAGATCTGAGACCGCGCTCCGAATAACTCCCGCGACCCCTTCTCGGTTGCTTATCAGCCCCTCACGGAAATACCTGGGCGTCACGGGCGTAATCCGGTATCCAAGCACTTCGAGGTCCCGGCACACGAGCACCTTGACCAGTCCGAGCTCGATCGTGACGGTCGCGAAGGTCCGGCGGCGCAGCGTCGACAGCAGGCTCACCATCTCCTCACTCCCCCGAATGGACCACTACGAGCGTCAGGAGGAGCGACCACTCGCTTCCCGGTTCATCCGGCCTGGTGAGCTCCAGGTTCTGGGTGACCGAGGTCGGGAACCGGGTTGGGACACTGAGAACGCCTGCTAGCGTCTCAATGGGGCCGTGAGCCCTGATCGAATAGCTGATGGCAGGATGGGGCGTGCCGCCAGCATCGTAGCTTCCAGATGCCACGTCGAAAGTGTCCAGCGCCAGTTGTTGCGATGCTGCGTATTCTGTGACAGCGGTACCGAACTCGAGCGCGCTGGCAAGCGGCGGGAATGCCGGTGGCGTGGTCGCCTCGAGATTTTGCAACTCCTCCCGCAAACTTGCGGACCGGGCCCCCGAACGCAGTTCGGCCAGATCCCCGCGGGCCGTGGCCAGCCTCTTATCGAAGCTCTCCCGGTCCTCGCCGGCGTCGCGGCGTGGGCCCGCGGAGGTATACGCGTAGGCGGCCAACGCGATGGCGACGACCAGCAACACGAACTGGACGTTCGCCAGCCGGCGCAGACGGGGGTCGTTGAGCCAGCGGTTCACCGGGCGACCTTCAAGATGGCCTTGAAGCGCAAGGCAGAGCTTGACGTTTCGAAGCTGATGCTCTGAAGTCGCACCCTCTGCGATTGTTCCCGCAGGCGCCCCTGGAACCTTGACATGGTACCGAGGTCGGTCGCAGTGCCGTTCAACGCGATCTCACCGCCAGGCCTGGCGATAATCGACACGAATTCGATCCCTTCTATTCGGGCCTCGAGAACGGCAGACGAACCCGAGTACCAGTTGGTCTGGCCGCCCGCAACCTGCTCGTAACCCAGGCGGGCTGCCTCGACGCGTTTGCGGGCTTCATCCACCTTGCCCTGCAGTTCGTCGACAGCTGCCTGCTCTGTTGCGACTTGCTTCTGGACATCCTGCAGACCCGTCCTGGCAAGTTCGGCAGCGGCCTCGTCAGCGCCCTTCCCCTGGTACTGGATCAACAGGTAGACCACCTCGATCAGGATGATCGCGACCAGGGCGCCGCGGATCAGCGTCCGACGGTCGACCACCGCGCCGCCGGATGGCAGCAGGTTGATACGTGGCACGCGACGCCAATGGCGAGTGTCGCCCTCATCGGACCTGGCCGCCCCAGGCCTTCGGAACAGACGTTCCAGGAGTTCGGTCACTTGATCGCCACGGACGTCACTTGATCCCCCCTAGCGAGGAGTAAATGCCGGAGATCACGGCGACCGCGACGAAGCCGACGATGCCCGCTACCAGCACGATGATCGCTGGCTGGATCAGCTCGGTGGCCCCTGAAACCGATCGGTTGGTCTCCTGTTCGAAGTATTCACCCAGTGCCTTCAGCGTGACTGGCAGGCTCCCGGCCGCCTCACCGGTCGATATGCC
>JACPRT010000181.1 GCA_016189845.1 Chloroflexota bacterium
CCAGGCGCCCATCGCAAGATAGCCGCCGTCGACGAGGAAGTACGACCCTGTGATGAACGAGGCCCTGTCGCTGGCGAGGAACAGGACAGTGTCCGCGATGTCCTTGCCCCTCCCGATGCGCCCGATCGGGTGCGACTTCCCGTAACGCTTGACCGTCGCCTCGATGTCGCCGCCTTCGGCGCGGGCCGCGGTCCGTACCATCTCGGTGTCGATGGTACCCGGGCAGATGGCCACGACGCGGATGTTCTCGGCCGCGTAGTCGAGCGCCATCTGCCGCGTCAGCGACAGGTCTCCGCCCTTGCTCGCAGCGTACGCGGGCACCCGCTTCATCGACTGGAGGCCCTGCACGCTCGCGTTGTTGATGATCACGCCGCCACCCCGCTTGCGCATCTGCGGGATTGCGTATTTCGACATCAGGAACCGGCTCTTGAGGTTCACGCCGATGATGCGGTCCCATTGCTCCTCGGTCGTGTCCTCGACGTTCCGGTACGACTCCAGAGGCTGGACCCCCACGTTGTTGAACAGGATGTCGACGCCTCCGAACGCGCGGACGGCCTCGTCGACGACCTTCTTGCAGTCGGCGGCCTGCGCCACGTCTGCGACAACAGCGGCACCCTTGCCGCCCGCCTTCTGGATGTCTCGCACGGTGACCTGGGCGGCATCCCGGTTGATGTCGGCGACGACCACGGCCGCGCCTTCACGTCCGAACTCGATCGCCGTGTCCCGGCCCATCCCCAGGGCGCCGCCTGTCACGATCACGACCTTGCCGTCGAATGTCCCCATTTCGTCTTCCCCTACCAGATGCTCCAACCGCCATCGACCACGACGTTCTGCCCTGTTATCCAGTCGCCGGCCCTCGACGCGAGCAGGGCCACCGCGCCCTTGAGGTGTTCCGGCCTTCCCACTACCTCCAGCGGATTGTTCATCCTGGCCTTCTCGACCATTGCCGGATCGGTATCGGCGCGCGGGATCTGACCGGGACTGATGCAATTGACCTGGATGTTCCACTCGCCGAGCTCTGCGGCAAGCGACCTTGTGAGGTTGATGATCCCGCCCTTGGCCGCCTGGTAAGGGGGACCGGAACGGCGGAATTTGAGCCCCTGGTAGAAGCGCTTGTCGGCGGTCAGAAAACCGTGGATCGAGCCCAGCGTGATGATCTTGCCGCGCCGCTTCGGGATCATCACACGCGCCGCGGCCTGCGCGCAGATGTAAGTCCCGGTCAGATTCAGGTCGAGCGATTTCCTGAACTCGTCGACCGACGCCTCCGGGATGTAGGTGGTCGTGAACGAACCGCCGGCGTTGGCAATCATGATGTCGAGACGGCCACGCTCCCCGACCACGCGGTCGACCAGCGTTCCCACTTGCGCTTCATCCGTGACGTCGCAACCCGCGCCGGCGGCGTCGAAGCCGCGTTCTCGCATCTGCCCTGCTGCGCTCTCGCAAAGCTCGCGACGCCTGCTGGCCAGGTACACCGCGGCGCCCAGCTCGGCGAGGGTTTCAGCCATGGCCGTGCCCAGGTGCGTGCCTCCGCCGGTGATGATCGCGGCGCGACCTGTCAGATCGAAGAGCTCGCGGACGTGAGTCACGCCGTCGCTCCGAGGGCCAGTCCATCGATCACCCTGGCGTTCGGGAGGCTCTTCAGGGCCTCGGGACCGATCTTGACCTTGGCTTCACGCCCACCTGCCCCGACGATGACCCACTCGCACGCCATCACACGGCTGTCGAGATAGAGCGGCAGACCAGGAGGCAACGCGAATGGCGTCACGCCGCCCAGCTCCATTCCGGTCACTGCCTTCATCTGGTCCGAAGAGGCGAACGAAGCCTTGTTGACGCCCATGAGCCGCCTGACGGTGTTGTTGACGTCGAGCCGGGTCGTAGCAAGCACGACGCATGCCACAAACACCAGGGGCTCCTTCCTGGACGCCACGACTATCGTGTTTGCCGACTGCTCCGGCGGGTAGCCGTACCGGGCGCAGAAGGCCGCAGTGTCGGCGTACTGCGGATCGATGTCGATCCATTCGTACTCGATGCCCATGCGGTCGACCGCCGCCCGGACCGCTTCGGTACCTGACACTTCTCGAATCCCGTCGTTTAACCCACAGGCAAAAGCGTTGTCGTGGAGAGTAGTCTAATGGTGGACGTACCGAGAACGCGGGAGACCTCTATGAGCGCGGAGCGCCCCAGGCGTGTGCCGGGAGCCAGGTTTCCGAAGACCAGCATCGACTCCCAGCTGGCTCACGACCTCACCAACCTGCTGACGGTGGTGATGGCGAACGCCCGGCTCGTGCGCCGGAACTCCGCGGACGCCGAACGCTCCGCCGAACTGGCGGCGATCATCGAGTCGCAGGCGCAGAAAGCCCTCGAGCTCATCCAGCAGGCGATCACGGCTCAGGACGCGTCGGCCGGGTAGATCTCCGCCGAATTCAGGGTCGTGGTCCCTTCCCTGCCGCCCGCCAGCAGGACGTGACGCCCGTCCAGCATCGCAACGACCGTCGTGTGGCGCGCTTGCTGAAGGTCGTCGCCGGTGTTCCAGCTGCCTCTAGCGGGATCGAAGAACTCGACGCTCTTCAACGCGGCGCCGGACGCGCTCAGGCCCCCGGCGACCATCACCCGTCCGTCAGCCAGCAAAGCTGCGACATGAAACTGGCGCGGCGTCTTCATGGCGCCTGTCTTGGTCCACGTACCCGACGACGGGTCGAAGAGCTCCGCCGTCGCCAGACTCCCGGGTTCGCTTGTGCCTCCCGACACCATGACCTGCCCCGATTGGAGCAGCGTGGCGGTATGCCGGTACCGGCGGCTCGCCATCGTCCCGGCGGTCGACCAGGCGCCGGTCGCCGGGTCGAAGACCTCTGCGCTCGCCAGCCGGCGGTCCTGACTGTCCTCGCCGCCGACTACCAGGAGCCGCCCGTCCGCCAGCAGTGTCGCCGAATGGTCGAACCTGGGATCGACCATGTCTGGTCCGGGTTCCCATTTGCCCGTGTCTGGAGAGAACAAG
>JACPRT010000180.1 GCA_016189845.1 Chloroflexota bacterium
AAACAAATGTCCCACGCAGGTCAAAGGGGGCGGGTCCAGTATGTAACTCAGCGGGGTTGAACCGCAGTGCCAGCAAGCAGCGCCGGGGATGGGCCTCCCCGGCCAAGCCGTAAGGCACCAAGGCCGATCCGCCCTTCGCAACAAAGCCGAAATAGACGTGCACCTGCGCCTCGATCCTCTCTCTCCCGGGTCGCCGCTGCATCGGCTGCGAAGGGTGGGTCGGACCCCCTGACCCCTTGGGTCGGACCCCCCTGACCACCCGCCACCCCTTACTCGCCTCCGCCACCGCAACGGTCCCCTCATTTGCCGGAAATCACACCGGCTGCTACCGTGTCGGCTCGGTGGCGATTTGACGAACGACCTCAGGGAACTCGGGCGCCAGTTTCAGCAGGCTGGCCTCTCAGAACGCGACGCCCCCGCTGAGCCTGCGAGTCTCATCAACACTTGGCTTACCCAGGCCACCGACGCAGGAATCTACCTGGCGAATGCGACGGTGGTCGCCACGGTGGACGCGGATGGGAACCCGACCAGCAGGACGGTGCTGTTGAAGGATGTCGGCGGGCGCGGGCTCGTCTTCTACACGAATTATGAAAGCCGCAAAGCTCGCGACATCGCTGGCGATCCTCGGGTGGCGTGTCTCCTCGTGTGGCCTGGACTCTCGCGCCAGATACGTGTGAACGGATTGGCGGCGAGGGTTTCGGTAGAGGAATCGGACCTTTATTTCGCATCACGCGAGCGCGGCGCGCAGATCGAGGCGTGGGCGTCCGATCAAAGCACGACGATTCCTGACCGTGAGACGCTCGAAGAGCGGTTCCGCCATTACGAGCGGAAGTTTGCACAAGGTAGGGTCCCCCGGCCCGCGCACTGGGGCGGCTACCGCGTGTCGCTGGAGGCAGTGGAGTTCTGGCAGGGGCGTCCGGACCGGATGCACGATCGGCTTCTGTACGAGAAATCCAATGGTGCCTGGCACGTATCACGACTTGCGCCGTGACCTTCTTGTGAGACTCAGAACGTAGGAGACGAGCCGGTTGACAGCGAAGCTGACCCCTGCAGACAAGCACGAGCTACTGACCAGAATTCGCGCTGCGTGGTCTGAGATGGATGCAACGATCCGCAATGTAGATCCCGACCGGCTCCGCGACACACCGGCAGCAGGCGGCTGGTCGGCCAAGGATCACCTCGCGCACATCATGGTGTGGTTAAAGGTCATCGCCGCCCGTATCGACAGAGCGCCAGAACACCCGATTTTCGGCCTCGATCCGGGCACATTCAGAACTGCCAATGTCGACGGACTGAACGCCGCTGCCCACCGCCTGTATCGCGAGATGCCGACTGCAGAAGTGATTGCTGAACTTGCCTCGACGCACCGCAAGGTCGTGGCGATGGTCGAATCGCTGCAAGAGACGGACCTCGCGCGGCCAATCTGGTCGGACCGGCCTGGAAGGGGGCCGCTGATCGACAACATCATCGGCGATACCTACGAGCACTACCGTGAACACCTGGCTGACATAAGGACACTGGTACGGGGGTCGCACGGATAATGGGCCCGATTGTCCCCAGAGGCCGTGCAACATGACGCTCGAAGTCGGCGCGTTGACGTTCGACGTATTTGGCACGGTCGTCGACTGGCGTGGAACAGTCATTGCCGAAGGTGATGCCCTTGGCAAGAAGCACGGCTTGGAGGTCGACTGGGACCAGTTCGCAGACCGCTGGCGCAAGGAAGGCTACGTCGACGCGATCGCGCGGATCAACCGGGGCGACGGCCGGTGGACCCGCGTAGACAGGATGCACCGGGCGAAGCTGGACGAACTCCTGAGCGAATACGGCGTGGCCGGCCTTCCGGAGGGTGAGATCGTCGAGTTCAACAGAGTTTGGCACCGGCTGCGACCGTGGCCCGACGTCCTCGAAGGGCTCAGCCGGCTGCGCAAGCGGTTCGTCATCGCTTCTCTGTCGAACGGAGACGTCGCGCTCCTCGTCGACATGGCCCGTTCGGCGGGGTTCGCGTGGGACTGTGTGCTTTCGTCGGAGATCGCGGGCACGTTCAAGCCGAACCGCGAGTGCTACCTGACCGCAGCGCGCTTGCTGGACCTGTCACCCGACCGCGTCATGATGGTTGCAGCCCACAAGAACGATCTTCGCGGGGCGCGCGCCGCAGGTCTGCGGTCTGCGCTGGTCTTCAGACCGGATGAATACGGTCCCAACCGGACGGCTGACGTGACGCCGGAAGGCGATTTCGATTTCGTGGCCGACGACTTCTTGGACCTGGCAGAAAAGCTGGGCTGCTGAATCCGGCGATCGGTCCTCTGTACGCCGGCGAGGAAGGACATGCCGATGGCATCGCCGATCAAGCTGGAATTTGGCTATAACCCGCCTACAGGCGATCGAGGGCGGGAAACGATCCTGCCGGCCGGCTACATAGCGGACCTGACTCGGGCGCTAGACGTTGCGACTCAAGGGTTCAGGTCGATCTGGATCTCGGACCACCTTAACTACGGCCAGGAATGGCGGCTGGAATGCTGGTCGGTCCTGTCGTGGGTTGCCGCGCGGTACCCGGGCGTCAAGCTGGGGACGATTGTCATGAGCAACACCTTCAGGCCGCCGCAGGTGCTGGCAAAGATGGGCGCAAGCCTCCAGTACCTGAGTTCTGGCCGGTTCATCCTGGGTTACGGCGCCGGCTGGCACGAGGGTGAGCATGCCGCGTTTGGCATCGACCTGGCGGCGCCCGGCGAACGCATCGCCAGGCTGGAGGAGGCCGTGCAGGTCATCAAGCTGCTCTGGACAGAAGCGCCGGCGAACTTCGCCGGCCGCCACTACAAGCTGGCCAACGCCTACGCCACGCCGCGACCGGCGCCAAGACCGCCCATCATGATCGGCGGCGGCGGCGAAAAGAGGACACTGCGCGTGGTCGCTCGCCATGCCGACTGGTGGAACGACGTGTCCCGCCCGATTCCAGTGCTGAAGAGGAAGCTCGAAGCACTCGAGGTCTACTGCGCGGCCGAGGGGAGGGACTTCAATTCCATCCGGAAGACCCTCTCGATCGGCACGTTCATCGACCGCTCTCACAAGAAGGCGCTCGAAATGGCGGGCAAGCATCTGCAGGGCGATTCACCGCCGGTCGCCGGCGACCCGGCCGCGGTCCGGGACCAGTACGCTCAGCTGGCCGAGCTTGGCTTCGACCTCTGCATCACTTTCTTCCCGCGATTCCAGGAGCTCGACGACCTGCGCCTGTTCATGGACGAGGTGATCCCGGCTTTCGCAACCTGAGCGAGACTAACCCGTTCTCGATTCCGCGGGACGGCGCTTGATGGCGGTGCCGGCAAGGTGCCCGATGCCGGTCGGCTGCCGGTCGGCGGCGCTACACACGGTCTCGATGATCAGCCTCGTGACGACGTACGGGTCCATGTTGGCGTTCGGCCGCCGGTCCTCGATGTAACCCTTCCTGTCCTTCGCAACCTGCCACGGGATCCGCACGGATGCGCCGCGGTGCGATACGCCGTAGGTGAACTCCCTGTACGAAGCAGTCTCGTGATGCCCCGTGAGGCGCTCCTGGATGCGGTCGCCGTAGTTGGCGACGTGTACGTCGTGCCGGGCCTTGAGGGCTTCGGCAGCTGCGATGCAGGCCTCGTAGTCCTGACGCATCTCCTTGGTCGAGAAGTTCGTGTGGCAGCCGGCCCCGTTCCAGTCGCCTCGGATCGGCTTGGGGTCGAGCTTGGCCGACACCCGATTGCCGGACGGTGTCGGAAAATCCTCGGCGGTGCGGTAGAGCAGCCACCGCGCCATCCACAGCTGGTCGCCGACCTCCGGTGAGCTCACCGGGCCGACCTGAAACTCCCATTGTCCGGGCATGACCTCGGCGTTGATGCCGGAGATATTCAGGCCCGCTTTGAGGCAGTTCTCCAGGTGGGCCTCGACCACCGGCCGGCCGAACACCTCATCGGCCCCAACGCCGCAGTAATAGCCGCCCTGGGGCGCGGGAAAGCCGTTGTCGGGCCAACCGAGCGGCTTGATCCCGTCGAAGAACGTGTACTCCTGTTCGAGGCCGAACCAGGTGTCGTGGTGTGCGAACTGAGCTGCGACCTCGCGGCACGCCGCTCGCGTGTTGGACTTGTGCGGGGCGCCGTCGACCAGCATTACCTCGCAAACGACCAGCTTGTGCGGCTCGCCTCGTAAGGGGTCGTCGCGCACGAACACCGGCTGAAGGACGCAGTCGGAGCGGTCGCCGGTGGCCTGCTGGGTGCTGGAACCGTCGAAGCCCCAGACGGGAGGCTCCTGTCCGGTGGGGACAACCTTGGTCTTCGACCGCAGCTTTTTGGTCGGTTCCGTGCCGTCAATCCAGATGTATTCGGCCTTGTAGAAGTCGTACCCGGGCATCGCTATCTCCTCGGACCGATTGAAACACCGAACCGGGCCGGGGACGTTTCGTGGACGTAACGGCCGTGTTACGACATTGTGGCATTTCATTACACTGGCGGCTGCCTGACCCACCGATGAAACGGCTGAGCACCGCCTCCAGCGGGATGCAACGGGACGAGTACCTTGTCGAAACAGATCACCGCGGACGTGGCTGTCGTGGGCGGAGGCATCATCGGATGCCTCATCGCCTACTACCTCACGGTACGGGGCATCAAGCCCGTCCTGGTCGAGTCCGACGCCATCGCCAGCGGGGCATCGGGCGCCTCCGGCGGGTGGCTCACGCCGTACTCGGCATCGTGCGACCCCCGCGTCATAGCGCTGTCTCCGGCCACGCTCGATTTGCACTGGCAGCTGGCGAAGCAACTCCCGGCCGAAACCGGGATCGATCATCGCTACCAGCCGATCACATACCTGCGATGCGCCTTCACCGAGGATGGCATCCGCAGGCTAAAGGAGTGGTACCGGCAACGCCTGTCGGAAGGCGCGCAGGTCGAGTGGCTCGGCCCGGAGGCGGCGCGCCATCTGGCTCCGCAGCTGACCGGCGAAATACTTGGCGCCGTGCGGTCGGACGGCGAACCTACGGTTGACTCATACCGGCTCACGGTCTCGGCCGCGCAGGCGGCGGAAAAACGCGGGGCGAAGATCGTGACGGGCCGCGTCGTCGGGTTGCTATCGAAGCCGGCCGGTGGAGGAGCATCCGAGCCCCGGACCGCGACCGGTGTCCGCCTTCAGGACGGTTCTGAGGTCTCCGCCGGGTCTTGCGTGCTCGCCATGGGGCCCTGGACAGGTGAAGCGGGCCAATGGCTGGGGTATCCCGTTCCTGTGCGGCCGCGGAAGGGGCAGATGCTCCATCTCGAACGGCCGGGACCGACCGAAGGGCCGGACTTCGAGGTCGCGATATCGGGGTTCGACCTCGGCGGTTCCATTCTTCCAAAGAGGGACGCCAACACCATCATCGGAGCTACACGGGAGGATGTCGGGTTCGACAGGACGGCCACCACCGAAGCGCGCGACCTCTTGCTGTCGCAGGCGGTGCGTCTCTCGAAGAAGGTCTTGTCGGCGAAGCTGGCCCGCCAGACCGCCTGCCTGCGTCCGCTCACGCCCGACCAGCGGCCATATGTTGGTCCCGCCCCTCGGTGGGAGCGCCTGTATCTGGCGGCTGGCCACTATTCCGAGGGGATCCACTTCGGGCCGGTCACGGCCAGGGCGGTGACCGGGCTGATCGTCGACGGCAAGGCCGGCTACGACATCGCTGCCTACGATCCTGCCAGGCTCCTGACGACGCCCGCCGCAACTGGCTGATCACGACCCCTGGAGCGCGTAAAGTTCCAATTCGGGAACAGCGGCCCGTTTGCCGGGTGGCCGTTGCGAATCAGGTAGGCCGACCATAGGATGAGGCCTTCATGGCCACCCGCGAACGCACATCAACGGCCGAGAAACCGAAGCTGCCCGCCTCGATCAAACCGATGCTGGCCCGGCTGACCCGTCATCCGTTCGACTCACGTTCCCACATCTTCGAGCTCAAGTGGGACGGGTTCAGAGCACTCGCGTTCATCGAGGGAGGCCGCGTTCGCCTTCAGAGTCGCAACCTCCGAGACATCACCGAGCAGTTTCCTGAAATGGCGGGCATGCCGGAGGCGGTCAAGGCGAGCAGCGCCGTCCTCGATGGCGAACTCGTCATCTTCGACAAGGATGGGCGGCCCAGCCTGTCCCGGCTCCAGGAGCGCGTGATGCGGCGCGCACGCGGCCGCCTCGACCGTGGGCCGCAGGCCACCTTTGTCGCCTTCGATATCCTCTATCTGGACGGGAAGCCCGTGATGTCGCAGCCTCTGGTCAAACGAAAAGCGCTTCTACACGCCATCCTGAAGCCGAACAAAGTGGTCCAGCCCTGCGAGTTCATCGAGAACGACGGCGTGGCCTTCTACAACGCAACCT
>JACPRT010000188.1 GCA_016189845.1 Chloroflexota bacterium
GCGCGCAGCCTGTGGCGCCTTCGGCTCAGGCTCGCCGGCCGCCGCCTCCGGGACTCTGCCGCGCTGTTCGCCCAGTCACGCATCGGATTAATCGGTGTCGTCATCATCGTGTTCTACGGCCTTATGGCAGCCGCCCATCCGGTCCTGATGGCTACGATCTGGGATCAGCAGACATATGACCCGGTCGTCGGCTTCGATGGCCTCATCCTGACGCATCCTGCCCCTCCGTCGCTGGCCCATCCGCTTGGTACCGACCCCCTCGGCAGGGATGTGCTCAGTACCCTGATGTTCAGCACGCAGTCGGAATTCCTGCTGGGAATCCTGGCTGCTGTGGTGACGATCCTCGTGGCAACCTCGGTGGGGGCGGCGAGCGCGTATTTTGGTGGGTGGCCGGACGCTCTGCTCATGCGGGTCGCAGACCTCGTGATCATGATGCCCCAGATCTCCCTGCTGATCGTCCTGGGAGCGCTCTTCGACCTGAATTTCCTGACGCTTGCGATCGCAATCGGGCTCATATCGGGACTGGGCGGCACGGCGGTGATCGTGAAATCGCAGGCGCTGACGGTCAAGGTGAAGCCTTATGTAGAAGCGGCCCGCGGCGCCGGTGGCAGCCATCTTCACATCATTGCGACTCACCTGGTGCCCAACCTGGTACCCCTGGCCTTCCTGTACATGATGTTCACGGTCACGAACGCCATCTTTTCCGAGGCCGTGCTTTCATTCTTTGGCATCCTCAACATCCGCATGAGCTGGGGGATCATGATCAACACGGCGCAGGTCTCGGGCTACCTGGGATTCGGCCTTGACTACTGGTGGCTTTTGATCCCGGCCGGCGTCTCGATCACGCTGCTCTGCGGATCGTTTTACCTGGTAGGGCGCGGCCTGGACCCGGTCGTTAACCCGAGGCTCCGATCCCGATGAGCCTGCCTGTCCTCGAGGTGAAGGACCTGACGGTCGAGTACGCGACCGCCCGAGGTCCCGTCCACGCCGCGACCGGCGTGACATTCACCCTCGCCGAAGGCGATTCCATGGGACTGGTCGGCGAATCGGGTTGCGGAAAGACCACGGTCGCGCTCTCGCTCATGCGTGTCCTGGCCGACAACGCGACTATCGTCCGCGGGCATGTCTGGCTCGATGGAGTCGATCTCACGGAACTTCCGGAGCCGGTGATGGCGAAGCAGCGGTGGTCGAAGATCTCGATGGTGTTCCAGGCCGCCATGAACTCGCTCGACCCCGTGCACCGCGTGAGCGACCAGATAGTCGAGGCGATCGAGTTTCACGAGGACGTATCCCGTGCTGACGCGTTTGCAAGGGCCCGATCGTTATTCGGGGCTGTCGGGCTCGACGAAAACATGCTACGCAGGTACCCGCACGAATACAGCGGGGGCATGAGACAGCGCGCGGTGATCGCAATGGCTCTCGCATGCAACCCGCGGGTAATCGTCGCCGATGAGCCCACGACCGCCCTGGACGTGCTGGTGCAGGACCGGATCCTGGACCAGCTGCGGGAGATCCAGGCCAGGCTTCGCATGGCCATGATCTACATCTCGCACGACGTGGCGGTCATTGCGGAGGTGACGTCCACCGTTGGCGTCATGTATGCCGGACGCATCGTGGAGAAAGGACCGACCAGGGACGTCTTCGTTACGCCCATCCACCCCTATACCGAGGCGCTCCTCGGATCGGTCCCCAGCGCGCGAGGTCCGAAGAAGCCCCTGCGGACCCTGGCTGGCGACCCCCCCGACCTCATAAGCCTGCCCCCGGGTTGCCCGTTCGCGCCAAGATGCCCGAACGCCCTAGAACGCTGCCGGGTCGAAGACCCGCCGATGGTGGGGTCCGAGGGCCACTGGGCGCTTTGCTGGAACCCGGTAAGGCCGGTTGAACCGGTCAGTCCGGCAGCGCCCGTAAAGACGCTCACAATGACCAGGGAATGACCATCGCAGCCACGACTACCGCATCGCAGCAACCCGTGATCCACCCCGGCGCGGAGTCCGGCAGTAGCGCGCCGGCCCTCGTCGTCGAAGACCTTCGGAAGTATTACCCGGTCGGTGGAGCTTTGTTCCGGAAGGCCACGAGCTTCATCCACGCGGTCGACGGCGTCTCATTCCAGGTCGCCCGGGGCGAAAGCCTGGGCCTGGTCGGCGAATCGGGCTGCGGGAAGACGACCACCGCCAAGATGCTGGTGAAGCTGATCGAGCCCACCGACGGCAAAATCGTCGTGCGGGACCGCCACGAGCAGATGGTCGACCTCGCCACGCTGGGAGGCAGGGACACGAAGCTCTTCCGCCGGTCCGCCCAGATGATCTACCAGGACCCGTACGAATCGCTCAACCCCAGGCGAACGGTCTTCGACACGATCGCCGAACCCCTGGTGGTCCAGGGAATTGGCTCCCTGCATGACCGCGAGTCACGAGTAGGGCGCATGATGTCGCAGGTGGGCCTGACGCCAATCGGCAATTACATGTTCCGGTTCCCGCACGAGCTTTCGGGAGGGCAGAGGCAGCGGGTTGCCATCGCGCGGGCCCTGATCCTCGAGCCCACGCTCGTGGTTGCGGACGAGCCCACCTCGATGCTGGACGTGTCGGTGCGCAGCAACATCATGCAGCTGATGCTGGACATGCGTGAGCGCTTGAATGCGACCTTCGTTTACATCACGCACGACGTCGCGGTCGCCAGGTATATGTGCGACCGGATCGCGGTGATGTATCTGGGCAAGATCATCGAAATCGGGCGGACCGAGGATATCCTGGAGCACCCGATACACCCGTATACGCGGGCCCTCATATCGGCAGTGCCGGTCCCCGATCCGGGTTTTGTCCGCCCGAAGGTGGACATCAAGGGCGGAATCGCCAGGCCAGTCGACCCGCCGAAGCGGTGCCGCTTCTACGACCGCTGCCCGCTGGCCAGCAAAGTCTGCGAAGACAACGACCACCCGCCGCTTACGCCGCGGGACGGCGACCGGCTGGTCGCCTGCTACAACGCCTGAAGGCTCTGCACCCTACTTGGTGGACGCAGCGTCGAGGAACTCGAGGCGGGGGCGGAGCTGCGCCGGCGCCGCCGTCTGCGGGCCGGAAGGAGCTGCGGCGAGGACGCCGCGGACATAGAAACTCATCGTCGTGCCCTGGCCGGGTTCGCTGTCGACCTCGATCTGACCGCCGTGCAACTCGACCAGCGTCTTGGTGATGAACAGGCCAAGGCCCGTGCCGGGCGCCGCCCGCGTCTCCTCGTTGTCCGCCCTGAAGAACGCCGTGAATATGTCCCGGTGATGCTTTTTCTGGATGCCGATCCCGTGGTCCCGCACGGTGACCGTGAGCCGTTCGCCGTCGACCGACGCACGCAACTCGATCTTCGAACCATTGGGAGAGTACTTCGATGCGTTGCTCAACAGGTTCGACACGATCTGCACGAGGCGGTCCGCGTCGGCCTCGATCCAGATGTCGCGTTCGGGAATCTCGGCGACGATCTGCTGCTCCTTGCGCTCGACGATCGGGGCAAAGCTGGCTACCTGCTCTTCGAGAATCTTCCTGGCCTCGAATTCACGGCGGTTGAGCTTGAACCCGCCGGTCTCGATGCGGGCGAGGTCGAAGAGGTCTTCGACCAACAGATTCAGGCGCCTGCCGTTGCGCTGCATCACCTGGAGGTGGTTCAGCTGCCTGGGCGTGAGGTTGCCGTCGCGGTTGGCGGCCAGCACATCGGCGAATGCGACCATGGTCGTCAGAGGCGTCTTCAGCTCGTGCGAGACCAGCGAGAAGAACCGGCGCTTTACCTGGTCGATCCGGAGCAGTTCGCGGTTCTCGGCGTCCAGGCGCGCCCGTAGCTCGCGTTCTTCGGCCAGGTGCATGGCCTGGCGGTAGAGCTCTGCGTTCGCCACTGTGCTGGCGATGAGGGCCCCGACGCGTTCTGCCAGGTCGAGATCCTTCGGCGTATACGCATTCGGCGCCTTGGAACTGATGCGCAGGATCCCTATCACTTCATTGCGTGACATCAGTGGCACCGCGATCACGGAGTGAATGCCCGCGGCGACGACGTAGGCGAGCCTCGGGTACTGGCTGACCAATCTTTCGGGATCCTCGTCGCTGAGCAACATGCCGGCGCGGCTCGTGATGACCGTCTCGGCCGGCGATCCCTGCAAGGTAAACGTTTCGCCGGGCTCCAGGCCGGGGATGTGTATGCCGGAGACGTAGGTGACAGTGAACGTCCCAGATGCGTGGTCGACCGAAAGGATTGCGATGCGATCGAACTGCAGCAGCTTCTGGAGCTCTTCGGCGAAGTGCTCGTAAACGTCGTCCAGATCGACCGCCGAGCTGATGACTCGATTGATCTCCGACAGCGTGACGCGCTCGCGCTCCAGCCGGCGGAGCGCTTCGGTTGCGATCGCGCGTGCAAGCGCGCCCGCGAGCACCGCGCCGGTGTCCAGCGCCGCCCGCCGCTGGGCGGCGGAATAGGACGCGGTGCGACGCGCCTCGAACACGGCGACTCCCACGAGGTCGCCGCCGGCGAGCAGCGGGACGCCCATCCGGCACACGCCAGGTCCGGCGCCGTTCCTCGCATGTGGCGCCCTCATGATGGGCCGGCGTGACTTGAGGACGGCTGCGGCCAGGCTGGAAAGGGCTGCGGACGACGCGCCAGACCCATCGGAATAGAAAAGAGGGGTGAGACGATCGCCCGCGTCTCCAGCTTCGGCGCAAGAGATGACGAACCGGTCGTGCGGCACGGCCCGCCGTACCGCGTGTGCGAATGCAGTGCAAAGCTCGGTCGGCGTCGCCATCCTTGGGATGGTACGTGCAAGCTCAGAGAAAGTCCGCTCGATAGCGGGGTTAACTTTCATGGCGCCCGCGCCCCCGCCCGCCCTGCTGTGCGGCGGCGCTGGCCATGCTATCAAATCTGCCATCGGGTCGGCTCGGTGCAGGTACCCGTGTTTTCAAGAAGGCCTGGGTCGCCTGAGCACCTACCGGCCTACTCGATGACCGCGGCGTACAGATCGATCAGCCCGCGCCCGAGTTGGTCGCCGTACACCGGATCGATGTCTTCGAGCGACGTGGCCGACTCTAGGATCGTCCTCGTGACCCGGTCCGCCGCCTTCCGGTGCCCGGCCTCGAGCTGGAAGAGCAGTGCGGCCTCGCCGGTCACGAGCGCCGTGGAGAAGGAGGTTCCGCTCCAGTACGCCATGCCCATGGTGCCGGGTACCGGGTACGGGCCGTACAGATCGGCGCCAGGCGCAACTACGGCGACGCTTCGGTTGCCGTAGTTCGAGAAGCTGGCCTTCTGGTTTTTGGAATCGACTGCGCCGACGCCGATCACATGGTCGTATGCCGCCGGGTACAGGGCCACCTTCTGCCCATCGTTTCCGGCCGCGGCAATCACAACGACGCCATTGGTTGCGGCATAGTCGGTCGCTTCTTGGAGCACCCTGGATGATTCGGGGATCGACAGGCTCAGGTTGATGACGTTGGCGCCGGCGTTGAC
>JACPRT010000182.1 GCA_016189845.1 Chloroflexota bacterium
CGGTCGGGATGTCGCTCGACAGGAACGTCGCGGTCAGCAGGCCGAACACCACCAGGGCGGCCAGTGCGGCCACCGGCTTCTGCTTGCTGTCGAGACGCACACGCAATTCGCTCGTGCGGGTCAGCATGATGGCGAACAGCGACACGATCGTCACCGCGCCGCCATAGATGAGGACCTGGGTAAGGGCCAGGAACTCGGCGAACACCAGGACGAAGATTCCGGCGACCGCCAGTAGCGCAATGAACAGCATCAGCGCCGAGTGGACAACGTTGCGAACGAGCACGACGCCCAGCGCGCCGAGGATCGCGGCCGCGGCCACCGCGTAGAACGCTATCAGCGGGCCCGTCATCCGGCGGCGGCTTCCTTGTCCTGCGAGTCGCCCATATCAGGGGCGGGAGGTATATGGGCAGGTCGGACCGTGGTCGCCGGATCCAGTAGTTGCGCGGCAGAGGCCGTCGCTACGGCAGTCATTGGTGCTGTGGCTGGCGTGATAAGGGGGGCAGGCCTGGGCGTCGCGGGAGTTTCGGACGCCTGCGCGGCCGCAGCCGCGGCTTGCGCCTCCTTCTCCTTCGGGCTGAGCGCGTTCGGCTTCGAAGGCTTCCAGCCCGTCTCGGTCTGGTATTTCCTGCCCATCGCCAGCAGCTGTGGCAGGTCGACCCGCTGGTCGTTGCGGCCGCGGCCCGCCAGCTCGTGCTCGTGGCTCATCTCGATGGCATCGAAGTTGCACACGTCGACGCAGATCCCGCACAGGATGCAGCGGTTGAGGTTGATCTCGAACGTCTCGATGATCTTGCGGCGGTGGCTGTCGCCCGACGCGAACTTCGGGTTGTCGTGCATCTCCGCCTTCATGCACTGGGTCGGACAGTACCTCACGCAGACCATGCAACCCGTACAGAACGGCTCGTCACGACTCGAGTCCCACAGCAGCGCCGGGAACCCCATGTACCGTTCGTCGACTGGCAGGTGTTCCTTCGGATATTCGGCGGTCACCTTCTTCCGCGTGAAGCTCGCTAGCGTGACACCGAGCGCTTTCCAAGAATTGATCAACGAGCTGGCTCCTGCGAAACGAGACGGTCGTTCAACGGGGGAACGCCCTGCGGGACCAGACGTTCCTGCGGGATCAGCGCCGGCTCGCCATCGGCGCGCGTCGACCGCCTGTACATGCGTACGGTGGTCACCTTGCGTGGGTCCGCGTACCGCTTGAACGCGAACCACCCGATCCCAGCCAGGAACGGAATCGAAGTGAGCGTGAGCGACCACACCGGCCAGCGGTAGTACATGACGATGGCGGCCAGGATGAGGTTCGCAAACGAAAGCGGAATCAGCACCTGCCAGCCGAACGACATGAGCTGGTCGATCCGTAGGCGCGGGTAGGTGCCGCGGAACCAGATGATGACGGCAGCGACGACGAAGATCTTGGCCAGGAACCATGCGACGCCAAGGGCGTTGACGATCCAGGCGGGCGCGGAGTCTCCAAGGATGGTCTCGAACGATGGCCAGCTCCAGCCACCAAAGAAGAGCAGCACGGTCAGGGCCGAGATGAAGAACGTATTCATGTACTCGGCGAGGAAGAACGTGGCCCAGTGCGCACCGCTGTACTCGACGAACGGCCCGCCCACCACCTCGGATTCTGCGTGGTGGATGTCGAAGGGCGTTCTCCCCAGTTCGGCCAGACCAGCGATGAAGAAGATCGCCAGCCCGAGCGGCATGATCAAGGCGAGCGGCACGCCGCCCTGCCCCGCGAACGAGATCGTGCGGCCTGCGATGGTGGTCGTGTGGCCGTCGACGACGTGCCGGAGGTCGACGGACTGAACGAGGATGGCGACGGCGATCATGACGACGATGATCGGGATCTCGTAGCTGACGAGCTGGGCAGCGGCACGGAAGCCACCGAGCATCGAGTACTTGCTCGCCGAGCCCCACCCCGCCAGGAGCAGGCCGACCACTTCGAGGACCGAGAGGCCGATCAGGTACACAAGGCCCAGCTCGATCGCCCTCACGGCAAGGCCATCGGCGAACGGGATCGTCACCCAGAGCAGGAATGCGGGGATGACTACGGCGATCGGCGCCACCCAGAACAGGAACCGGTTCGCCTCGGCCGGGCGCAGGTCTTCCTTGGTGAGCAGCTTGATGGCGTCGGCGACCGGCTGCAGGAGGCCGTGCGGACCGACGACCGAAGGACCGGCACGCTGCTGGATCCTGGCGAGCAGCTTGCGCTCGAACCAGGTGAGGGCGAGCACGACGCTCATGAGGCCGGCGAAAAGGCCAGCGAGACCGAGGACGGTGAGTGCGATGTCGGCCACTAGCGCCTCACCTCACGCCAGGAATATGTAGCCGGCGATCTATCACACCAGATGCGCATGGCCAACAGTCCGCTTCGCGTGCCACAGGGGTGACTGCGTCTGGGAGACATTGCTATCTGTCCACCTCACCGAGCACGATGTCGAGCGACCCCAGGATCACGACCGCGTCGGCGATGTACTGGCCGACGACGAGGTCACGGAGCGCCATGAGATTGCAGTAGGACGGTGGGCGTACCTTGAGACGGTACGGCTTCTCGCCGCCATCGGAGACGATGTAGACGCCAAAATCGCCGCGTGGATTCTCCGCGTGCGCGTACACCTCGCCCTTCGGCGGTCGAGCGATCCTTCGCAGCGGCGCCATGATCGGCCCCGGCTTCATCTGCCCGAGGCACTGCCGGACGATCCCGACCGACTCCCGCATCTCGAGGATGCGCGTGTAATACCTGTCCCACGTATCGCCCTGCGAGCCCACCGGCACGCCGAACTCAACATGGTCGTACAGGCAATACGGCTCGTATACGCGCACGTCGTACGGGACGTTCGACGCTCGCAGGGCCGGCCCCGAGAGTCCCCAGTCGACCGCGTCCGGGCCGTTGATGACGCCGACGCCCTTCGTGCGGGCCAGGAACACCTCTCCAAACGTCAGGATGTGATCGACTTCGTCGATGCCTCGATCGAGCTCGCTAAGCAACTGCGTGACTCGGGCGCCGAAGTCCTCTGCCACGTCTTCCTTGATGCCGCCTACGCGGAAGAAGTTGTGCATCATGCGGGCGCCGCTGGTCGCCTCGAAGATCGCCTGGATCTTCTCGCGGTCGCGGAAGGTGTACAGGGAGGGCGTGAGCGCCCCGGCGTCGAGGGCGAACGTACCCGCAAAAAGGAGATGGCTGGCGATCCGGTTCAATTCGCACAGGACCATGCGGATATAGGAGGCCCGCTCGGGGACCTCGATGCTCATGAGCTTCTCGACCGCCAGCACGAGGCCGAGTTCGTTGTTGAAGTTCGACACGTAGTCGAGCCTGTCGAACAGCGTGATGATCTGGCTGTAGATCTCGTGCTCGCACAGCTTCTCGGACCCTCGGTGCAGGTAGCCGATGTGCGGGATGAGGTCGACAACCTGCTCGCCGTCGATCGCGAGCTCCATGCGGAATACGCCGTGGGTGGCGGGGTGCTGCGGCCCCATGTTGAGCATGAGGTCCAGGGTCTGCGGCGAGCGCGCGAGAGCCGGTGTGTGCGGGGTGCCCGAATGTTCGGTGGTACCGCCGGTAGTACCGCCGACGGTACCGGTCAATAAACGAGGGTCCCGGGTCAGCACCTGAGGCCCATGCACGGAAGGCAACCCGGCGTTCGGCCGGGATTCTTCGGGCGTGTCTAGCCGCGTGTTCCTAATATTCGTCATATTCGTGCAGCGGATAGTCTTTCCGGCCCGGAAAGCCTTCGAAGTCGTCGGGCAGGATGAGCTTGCGCAAGTCCGGGTGGCCCCTGAAATCGACCCCGAACAGGTCGTGCATCTCCCGCTCGTACCAGTCGGCCCCGCGCCAAACGCTCGTCACGGTCGGAAACCAAGGGTCTGACTCGGGCGTGCGGGCCTTCACGACCATCTTGTGGCGGTGTTCGAGAGAGTAGATGTGGTAGACCGCCTCGAATTCGTGGTCGGCGGCCACGTAATCGACGACAGTCAGGAGCCGCAGGTAGTCGAAGGTCAAGCGAGGATCGGTCTTGAGGACCTTGCAGGCTTCGGCCACGGACTCTCGTGGCACACGGCAGGTCACCTCGTCGATATCCGCGCCGACCACCGGATGGAAGGCCTCGAGCGCGGACGGAAGCAGCTTCGCCAGCGCCTCGCCCTTCGGAGTGAGGTGGACCGGCGCAATCGTCTCTGCCTCGCCACGGCCGTGTGCCGCCGGTTTCGGCTGTTCGTGAGACGCCGCTCGAGGTTGCGCGGCCTCCCGCGCCTGGTCTTGCGACGTCACCCGGCCATGCGCCCCCGGGCATCCGACTCCTGGACGTGGGACCGGCGGGCGTCCGCCTGGATCTTCACTTCCAGCTTCAGCAACCCGTCCATCAGCGCCTCGGGCCGTGGCGGGCAGCCGGGCACGTAGATGTCAACTGGTATCAGGTGGTCGACTCCCATCACCACCGAGTACGAGCGGTAGTAGGGTCCCCCGTTGGTGGCGCACGACCCCATGGCGACGACCCACTTCGGGTCTGGCATCTGCTCGTAGAGCAGCTTGATCGGGTCGGCCATCTTCTTGACGACGGTCCCGGCGACGATCATGACGTCGGACTGGCGTGGCGACGGCCATGTGACGATGCCAAGGCGGTCGAGGTCGTGGTGCGACATGTAGGTGCTGATCATCTCGATGGCGCAGCACGCCAGGCCGAACGTGAGGGGCCACAGGGACGACTTGCGTGCCAGGGCGATCAGTTGGTCGGAACGAGCCGTGATCACACCGGGCAATACCCGGTGAATGGGAGCGGGGGCGGGGGTGTTGCCCCTACCGAGGAATGTCCCTGTTATCTCCAGCGGAGCGCTCCTTTGCGCCATGCGTACGCGAGTCCGAACAGCAGGATGCCGATGAAGATCAGCATCTCGTAGAAGACCGCGGGCGTCGATCGCAGGAATACGACGGCCCACGGGAACAGGAATACGGCCTCGACGTCGAATATCAAAAACAGCAACCCGAACACGTAATACCGGATATTGACCTGCGACCACGCGAGCGGCCTGGGCCGGATTCCGCTTTCGTAAGCTACGGCCTTGTCCGCGGACGGACGCTTAGGCGCGAGCAGGAAGTTCGCGGTGAATAGCCCGAGCACGGCGAGCAGGCCAATGGCCGCCGCCAGGACGACTGCGATCCACTTGGCGTCGTATCCCTCGGGCAACAAGAACTCCAACGCTCAAAGTTAGCATCGCCCTATCGGGCGGTCAACGCGAAATAGCACCTGCTTGTTGTGGGTAAGCCCTATCTTGGGCGTAGTTCCGGCAAGATGGCGCAGTCGAACCGAAGACCGGCAGCTACAGCTCGACTCCACGAGCCTTCGCCACCGTGTTCAGGTCTTTGTCGCCACGACCACTGAGCAGCAGCAGGATGCGTTTGC
>JACPRT010000183.1 GCA_016189845.1 Chloroflexota bacterium
ACCGCCCAGCAGGGCAGTCTGAAACAGCATGATGCCGGCATCGGCGCTAACCGCGGTAATGTCATCGTTCAGTGCGGGCAGCACGATCAGGTTCCACAGATTCTCGATTGTGGAATCGTTCTGCCCGTGCTGGCGCAGCCATGCGTCGAAGGTTTCGGCGTCGAGCTCCTCTGCAGCCCGGTTTCGACGGACCCCGCGGATACGGGTCATGCCGTAGACGACGCGCAGCTTATCGAGGAAGCCGAGATGGCGGAACGCCAACAACGAAGGCAGGAGGCCGAATGCTTTCGGGACCCCGGCCGACCAGCGCAAGTGGCTCGTCCTCTTGCCCTTGATGACGGGGATGTTGAGGCGATCCTGCACCGCGACGTTGCCCCAGGCACCGATCTCCTTCAGGAAGGCGACGTACTCGACGCACGCGCCCAGGAACACGTGCTGGCCGTTATCGACCTCCACTCCGGTCTCGCGGTCGATGAACGAGAACGCCCTTCCACCCAGGTACGGGCGCTTTTCGAGGACGAGCGGCGACCATCCCTGGCGCACAGCTGCAACGGCGGCGGAGAGGCCGGCGAGACCACCGCCAACGATCACGACACGGGGACGACGGCGAGAGTCGACCGTGTGCGACCCGGCTACCCCGGAATCGGGAAGAAGCTGCGCAGCCATGACCTCGCCATTATCGACAGCTTGGCTGGCGTGCTCAACGAAACGCGCGGTCCAAATACGTCGTAGCCCCGCTCTTCGATGCGGCTGAGCAGCCTGCGATAGATACGGAACATCACTTCCGGGCACGCCCGAGCGCGCCGGTCAAGCAACGGCAGGAGCATTTCTCCGCTCTTGAAGTACGTGCGAGCGCGCCCGACTTCGAACTCCATCAACGCGCGGAATCGGTTGTCGACGACCCCTGCCAGGAGTTCCGGTTCCGTGTAACCGAAGCGTGCGAGGTCTTCCTGCGGAAGGTATACGCGACCGTTGCGAGCGTCCTGCTCGACATCGCGCAGGATATTCGTCAGCTGCATCGCGATGCCGAGATCGACGGCATATTCGATCGCTTTCTTGTCGGAGTATTCGCAGACTTCGATGCATATCAAACCGACCGCACTTGCTACGTGATAGCAGTAGTCCTTCAACTCATCGAATGTCGCGTAGCGAGTCTGCGAAAGGTCCATCTCGACCCCCGCGACGACGTCTCGAAAGTACTGTTCAGGGATCCGGTACTTCATCGCCGCATGCGACAGCGCATGGAACACGTGGCCCTCCGGCTTGCCGGCATACGCAGCAGCCAGGTCAGCTCTGACCGAGTCCAGCCTGGCCCTGCGGTCACCATTGGGGTCCGGCTCGTCCGCGATGTCGTCGCAGAGGCGGCAGAAGGCATACGCGGCGTAGATTGCGCGTCGCTTCTCACGCGGCAGGGTCAAGAACGCATAGTAGAAATTCTTGGCCCCGGACTTCGTGATCGCCTGGCAGCGATCGTATGCGTCCTGCAGGTCGACCGGCTGCCCAGGGCCGTCTGCGGCAACGGGGGTGGACGCACGCTGAATCCGCTCCGCCATCTAAGCGTGTCCTGCCCGTCGCGAGTGTTCGGCCATCACGCCGCCTCCGACCCGATAGCCACGGAGCCGATCGGGGCGAGGCCGACGCGCGTGCGCAGATACACTGCCGCGAAAAGACGCGCTTTCGCCCATTTCGACAGCGCTGGGCGGTGATTCAGGACGTCGTAGTCCTGCCGTTCGATCATCCGCAACACGGCCAGTCCGCCCGCGGTGAACAGCGCGAGGTCGACCCGGGCGAAACCACGAACCCGGGCGATCAGCGGAACGCCTTTCACGAACAGGTCGCGGGCCCGGTCCACCTCGAAGCGCATGAGGGCGCGGAACTGGGGGGTCGCCTGGTGAGAAGCGATATCCGCTTCCCGCACGCTGAAGCGCTCGAGGTCCTCGACCGGGAGGTATATGCGGCCCATATCGTAGTCACGGCGAATGTCCTGCCAGAAGTTGGCAAGCTGCAGGGCGGTGCAGGTGTGGTCGGATAGCGCATGCAGATCCGGCCCGCGGTGGCCCAGCACGTACAGGACGATCCGCCCGACCGGGTTCGCAGAGTGTTCGCAGTACTCGAGGAGCTCCGCGTACGTGGGATGCCGCTTCATTCGCTGGTCTCGCCTGTTGGCTTCGATCAGCTTCAAGAAAGGCTCGGCCGGGATGTCGAACCGGGCGATCGTCTGCTGCAGCGCGACGAAGTACGGGTGGCTCGGCTGACCCGCGTAGCACAGCCGTAGCTGGTGTTCCCACTCGGCGAGATGGCCCATGCGATCGCCGCCGGCCTTGTCGCCCAGATCATCTACGCCCCGGCAGAAGGCATACACGGCGTAGAAATGGCGTCGCAGCCGGGCGGGCATGAGGCGGGTTGCCAGTGAAAAGTTCTCGTACTGCGTCTTCGCGAGACGCTCGCAGAGCGCGAAGGCCTCATCCAGGCTTCCAGTTGCCGCGATGTCGTGCATGGTGAGCTTGCCGGGGGCGGCCTCCGGCACGGTCCTGTGGGTACTGGTCTCCATGCCCGTTCCAGTCAGCCAACCCTTGCGTCAGACGGAGAAGAGGGGAGGGGTTCCCGTTTGGTTAAGCGGGCGGAAACCCGACTCGGAACCGGAAATCAGGCCCCGAGGATCTGGACGATGACCTCTCGCCGGCGCGGGATGTCGAGTTCGACCAGGAAGATGCGTTGCCATTGGCCGAAGCTAAGCCGTCCATCCACAACCGGCACCGACTCGCTCGTGCCCAGCATCAGGTGCTGGCAGTGCGCGTGGCCATTCGGGCATTCGTCTTCGTGCATGTGCACGGTCCGGATCGCAAAGTCGTTATGCCCGTAATACGCGTCTTTCGCCGCCACGCGCTCCAGGAAATGCGCCATGTCCTGGAGGAGGAGAGGCTCGTTTTCATTGATCTTGATTGCCGCGGTCGTATGCTTGCTGAAAACGACCACGAAACCATTGCGGATCTGGGAACGCTGCACGGCATCGACTACCTGATCGGTTATGTCGATGAACTCCGGTGCCTTTTGCGTGTTGAACGTGAGCGTCTCGGTGAAAGTCTTCAAGTTGCGACCTCGTCCGTCCACCGTAAACGGCGCTCGCGCGCTCGTGCCCGCGCCGGGCGGTACGCTAGCATAGCCCGTATCGGAATGCAACCTAATTTCTGACCCCCACGAACCACCGGCAAACTGGCTTATTTTACGCTTTTCCCGCCCGCCGCTCTCCGGTACCGTCCCAGCGCCATCAGAGGCCAGTAGATGCGGTACATGTGGTACTTGATCATGAACCCCGCGGGCAGCTCGTCGGGGGTGAGGCCCTCATCCGCGCCGTCGGCAGTGAAGTACTTGCGGCCGCCGGTCCCGTAGCCGGGGAACCCGGTGCCTGTGAACTCGCGTTCCTCCCAGTCGCCCTCCGGCAGCTGGATCTGCAGGAGGTAGTTCACCCCGCGCTGGGCCGATTCTGAATCGGCGTGTCCCGCGGCGACCAGGGCCAGCAGGGCCCATGCGGTCTGCGATGGAGTGCTGACGCCTTGCCCGCGCAGCGCCGGGTTCGCGTAGGACGCGCACGACTCCCCCCAACCGCCATCGCCATTCTGATGGGCCTTCACCCATTCGATCGCACGAAGGACCTTCTCGTCGCGCATGTCATGGCCGATTGCCGCGAGAGCGGGCAGGACTGCGCCGGTGCCGTAGATGTAGTTCACACCCCACCGGCCGAACCAGCAGTGGTCGACCTCCTGCTCGCGCCAGACGTAATCGAGAGCCCTGCGGACCTGAGCGGTCTCGAGTGGCTGGCCAAGCAGCCCCAGCATCTCGAGGATGTGGGCCGTGACGTCGACGCTCGGCGGATCGATCGTCTCCCCGAAGTCGCAGAAGGGGAGCTTGGTGACCACGTTGCTCGTGTTGTCCTTGTCGTAGGCGCCCCAGCCGCCGTTCGCGCTCTGCATGCTGAGCAACCACCGGATGCCTCGCTGCACCGCCTTGTCCCTGGCAGAGAGGTCCGTCGCCCCGGCCCGGCCGACCGCCATCAGAATCTCGGCCGCGTCGTCGGTGTCGGGGTACGTGTCGTTTGAGAACTCGAACGCCCAGCCGCCCGGCTCGACACCGTGGACCTTGACCGTCCAGTCTCCCGACTTACGGATCTGATGCTCGATCAGCCAGTCGCACGCCCGGCGAACGGCGGGGTTCCCGGCAGGGAGGTCCGAGTCCAGCAGCGCGTTGATGGCCAGGCCGGTGTCCCACAGCGGGGACATCGAGGGCTGCAGCCGCCACGTGCCGTCCTCTTCTATGCCGTAGCGCTCGAAGCCCTCGACACCCTTGCGTATGACCGGGTGGTCGTTTCCGTAACCGAGGACCGACAGCGCCATCAGACAGTGGACCCAGGGTGGCTGGATGCCGCCCCAGCTGCCGTCCGCCTCCTGGTGATCGACGATCCACTTTTCGATGGCCGAAAACGCACGGCGGCGAGTTGGTAGCCAGGGAAGGCGTTCCGAATGCCGGAGAATGCGGTCGGCGGCGTACAGGAGGCGCTCGATGCCGAGTCCGGTGGGCGCTGGAAGCTCGATGTTGGCCGCGGCGCGGCCCCGGGGGTACAGCTCGTCGATGGCGGCTTCCGGGGCGACGGCCCGGGTGGGGCGCTTCGAGAGCAGGACGGACATCGGGACGATCGTCGCTCGCGACCACATCGCGAACTCATAGATGTTGAACGGGACGCCGTTGGGGATTAGCGCCATCTCTGGCGGGAGGTAGGGCGCACCCTTCCAGTCCCACTGTCCGAGCAGCGCGAACCAGATCTTCGTGAAGACTCTGGCCCTTTCGACCCCGCCCTTGGCGAGGATGAACCAGCGCGCACGCTGCAAGGCCGGATGATCCGGACCAACGCCTCCCATCTTCAGGGCCAGGTACGACTCGCAGGACGTGCTGAGGTCGCTCGGTCCGGCAAAATACTGGTTCCAACCGCCGTCTGCCTGCTGTTTCGCAAGAATAAAGTTGCCTATCTTGGCCCAGCGTCCCCGGTCGGCCATGCCGAGGAAGTGCGTCAGGAAGACGTACTCGGCCTCCATGGTCGGATTCGACTCCAGCTCGCCCCACCAGTAGCCGTCCGGATGCTGGTTTTCCAGCAGGAACCTCTGGGCGCGTCCGATCGCCTCGTCGACGGCCCTGGCCAGGGCCGGCCCGTTCACGAACCTGGCGGGGTCCGGGGCGGGCAGGGAACGCATGCCTCTGGCGAGGTTCGCCATCACGGTCGGAAGCGGAAAGGCGGAGAGGGTCGTCAATGCGGGGTACCCCCACAGAGCCGGCTGGACCTCATCGCGTAACGCCTGCCCCGGATTGCGCAGTAGCCGGAAGGCTGACATCTCTGACATAGCCGCGGTCGACGAACCAGGCGGCTGCCGCGCCGAGGGCGCGCTCGGGCGACGACTGTGGCAGGCCCAGTTCGCGTATGGCTTTGGAGCAATCGACGTGCACGGGGTGGCGGGTCGCCCTGACGCCGTTGATGGGCACGTATGGCTGCCGGCGGAGAAGGCGTCCCTCGAACAGTTCATCGGCGCATGCGGCGGCCATCGCCAGCGAATAAGGGATACGGACCGGCCGCCTTCGCAGTCCCGTTGCGCGGGCGAGCAGCTTGTACACGCCTGCGAGGTCCGTGTTCAGGCCCCCGAGGATGTAGCGCTCCCCGGGGCGGCCGCGCTCGAACGCGGCCAGGTGACCGGCCGCAACATCCTCGACGTCCACGATGTTCAGGTCCACGTCCACGTATCCCGGCCTGCGCCTCTTGAGGAACTCCAGGACGATCCTGCCGGTGGGCGTCGGTCTGACATCCCCCGGCCCGACAGGGGCGGTCGGATTGACCGCCACGACCTCCAGCCCGCTCCCGTTGGCCGCGAGTGCGGCCCGTTCGCCGAGCAGCTTAGACCGGTGGTAGTGGTCCGGCAACTGGGCAGGTTCGGCGTCGAAGGTCTCATCGGCGAGTTCGCTGGCGGGTGGCGCCCGGAGCACGCCAACACTGCTCGTATAGACGACTCGCCTTACGCCTGCGTGGCGGGCGGAATCCAGCACGGCCCTGGTGCCGTCGACATTGACCTGGTAGAGCAGCTTAGACTCCCTGCTCCAGAAGGTATAGAGGGCGGCGACGTGGAACACGCCGTCCACGCCTTCGACTGCCGGGGCGAGGGACGCCGAGTCGAGGAGGTCTCCAGCGACAGGGATCCACCCTTCAGCGCGAATGGCGTCGAGGTCGTGGCCAGACCGCACCAGAGCGCGCACTTCATGGCCACGGACGACGAGGTGGCGGGCGACCACGCCGCCGATGAAACCGGTCGCGCCGGTGACGAGGAACTTCACGTGGCGCGCTTTCCCGCGGCAGCAAGCGGTGAAGCCAGCCAGCGCGCGGAGAACGCCGAAACGAAGTGCGCGAGCGCCCGGCGGGCGTGTCCTGCGGCTATGCCGGTCTGGATGACTCCGGGCAGGCCGTCAGGCCTGCCCAGCAGATACCGAAACGCAGGCATAGCGGCCGGCGGGCGAGGGCCCGGCGCCATGCGCTCGACGAAGCCGGGGAGGTTGTCGTCGACCGCGTCGACAATGGCGCGGACAGCGAGGAACGGGATTCCACCGCCACCGGACGCCTGCGCAAAGTGCCAGGTCTCGAGGTCGACCGCGAGGACGCCCGTGTTCACGCCCAGCGCGGCCTTCTGCCTGGCACTCGACACGATGTGGGTGGTGGTACCGACCAGCCCCGCCGCCGCCGGAATACGAATCTCCTGCGAGGACGAGTGGGCCAGACCCACCAGCCCCCGGTCGGAGGGAATGGGAGCGCCCGACGCCTGTTCGCCAAGCCTGGCTGTCTGTTCACCGATTACGAGCGATCCGGGCCGCAAGCCTGGCCGTGTCCCGCCGCTGTAGCCAACTGCCACAATGGCCGACGGCCGTAGCTCGTGCACGAGCCAGCCCGCGCCCGTAGCTGCGGCCCCGGCGCCCCAACCTGTGATCGTTAGCAGCACGCCTTCTACCGGTCCCGCACTACCAAGCCTGGCGCCTTGCGATTGCCACGCGAGGATGCCGCCAGGTGCGCGAACGCTCTCGAAACGCCCCGTTCGCAGGACACGCGAGACCTCGTCGTACAGGGCGGCCACGTATGCCAGCATCAAGCCGCAAGGTGGCCTACGCCGCAGTTATCCCGCTCTTCGTGATCGCCCCGGACCGGACGAGATCAAGGGCGTCCTTCGGGCTCTGAAGCGCTCCAAAAATCGTCGCCGACTCGAAACCGCAGTGCATCATGCAGTTTGCGCAGCGGGGGTCCTTTTGCGCGTTCCCGTAGTTCTGCCAGAGCTCCTCGGACATGAGGTCAGACAGCTTCTGCGTGTGGCCGTCGGCGAGCGGGTAGCACGGCTTGCGCCAGCCCATGATCGTGTAGGTGGGGTTCGACCACGCCGTGCACGTCTGGTAGGTGCGCTCGCCCCGCAGGAACTGCAGGAACAAGGGGTTGTTGTAGAACTTGATGCCAAGCCGCCTGTCGGGCGATAGCACCTGCTTGAAGACGTTGATCGCCTGCTGCCGGGTGAGGAACAGCTGCTGATTGGGTACCGCCTGGTAGTCGTAGGCCGGTGAGACCATGCACCCCTCGAAACCCATCTCGGAGCAGATCTTGAACAGCTCGTGGAGGTCGTCCGGGTTGCTGCCCCGGAACAGAGTCGTGTTGCTGCACACGCGGTAGCCCGCCTTCACGGCCTTCTCGGCGTTGCGCATCGCGATCTGATAGACGCCCTTGCGTGAGACCGCGGCGTCGTGGTTCCCGCCCGTGCCGTCGAGGTGAATCACCCAGCAGAAGTATTTCGACGGCTGGATGTCCTTCATCACCTTGCTCATCACCAGGCCGTTGGTGCAGCAGTAGACGAACTTCTTGCGGGCCACGAGAGCGTTGATGATCTCGGCGATGTTGGGGTGGATGGTCGGCTCGCCGCCGGCGATCGACACGATGGGCGCGCCGGACTCTTCGACCGCGGTCAGACACTCCTGCACCGTCAGCTGACGGTGGATGACGTTCTCGTATTCGCGGATGCGGCCGCAGCCTTCGCAGGCGAGGTTGCAGGCTTCGAGGGGCTCGAGCATGGTGACCAGCGGGAAGCGTGCGCGCCCCTGGAGGTACTTGTTCTTGACGATGTACCAACCGATCCGGACGGCGAGCTCAATCGGTCGTGCCATAGAATCCTCCAGCCCTTGAGCGAAGCCCCCCGGGGAACCCGCCGAAAAATCCTAGCTCTGCCGGGCGAGCAGGAACTCTCCCAGTTCTATGAAGTCGCGCGCGGTGCCGTTCGCCAGGGTTTCCTCGCCGAGTTTCGCAGACTCTAGCACGCTTTTCGCCGTTTGCCAGTGTTGCAGGGCGAGGGAATCGCAGTAACTTCTGGTGCCGATATCGTCCATGATCTCTAGGACGCGTTCGAGGTCGACGCCTTCGATGCGCTCCTTGCCGTAGATGTTGCGGATTTCTTCCCGGGCCGGCCCGCTCGCGTGCTCGAGCGCATGCACCGCTGGCAGCGACTTCTTCTTCCGTTCGATATCGGCGCCCACCGGCTTGCCCGTCTCCTGGCCGCCCCAGACTCCGAGGACATCGTCCCGGATCTGGAACACGTATCCCAGCGACCGGCCTATCGTTCGCAGCGAATCGACGACTGCGGCGGCATCGTCGCGGCAGCCGCCGATCAGGGCTCCGGCATAAACCGAGCACTCGATCAAAGCGCCCGTCTTGCGTCGGATCATCCCGAGGTATTCGTCGACCGACACGTCGAGACGGCTCTCGAACGATATGTCGAGGTACTGGCCTTCGACCATCCTGAGGTAGTGGTCAGCAATCGTCTGGCCGACCATGACGGCCACGGCGCGCGAGACTCCTCGCTCTGTCAGTCCCTGGACGGCGAGGTCTGCGACGCAGAGGAACGCGTTTCCCGATTCGACCGCGATCGGCACTCCCCAGACCGCCCATGCAGTGGGGCGGTGGTGGCGCATGCGGTCGCCGTCCTCGATGTCGTCGTGGACGAGGGAAAAGTTATGGACGAACTCCAGTGAGACGGCTGCGGACAGAGCATTGGCAGGGTCGCCGCCGGCTGCCTCACACGCAAGCAGGCACAGGGTAGGGCGGACCCGCTTCCCGGCCGGCTGGGGATCGAAGTTGCCCTCCGTGTCGACCCATCCCAGGTAGTACCGGAGCGTGTTGTAGAGAGACGCGCCGTGCGGCCGCAACTCGGCCCGCATGGCCTCGTCGATGGCCGCCTGATAACGACCGAAAAAGCCCGGCATCGGAGGGGGCTTGGGGACAGTGCACGGCGAAGCCAACGAGCGGTTTTCCATTGCTCAGGGTATCCGGGCGAATGCCGGGTACGCTAGCAAACCTGCGGTCGCGCGGTCAACGCGCCTGCGTGCCCCGCCGGAGCCAACCTCGTTGGGTCCGGTCAACGCAAGTGAAAAGCCCGGCGGGGTTGCCGCCGGGCTCTCAACCTCCGGGCCGGGGAGGACTCCGGCCCGTCCCGTTGACGGTGTTGACCAGGGCGCCGTCGGAACGGAGCGCCGCCTTTTAGGCCGGCTTGATCGCGATCGTACGCGTGCGGCGCCCACGCATCAAGAACTCGCCGTGCTCGTTGCGTCAGGCGGCCACTGCCAGATACGCCGCCCGGCAGCGGATCACAGCACACACTATAGATTCTGCTAATGACGTTGTCAACAATCCTCTCGTATGTTGCATGGAACAGTTGAATCAATCGACGCAATGGCCTACCATGCTTCCAGAGGGGAATCGCGATGGCGGACTTCTATTCACTCCTTGGCGTCGACCGCGACGCGACGCTCAAGGACATTAAGGACGCGTACCGGCGTCTGGCTCGCAAATACCATCCCGATGTCAATCGGGACGACCGCCGCGCGGAAGAAACGTTCAAGCAGATAAACGAGGCGTACCACGTCCTCTCCAATCCGAAGACCCGTAAGGACTATGACGAGTTCGGCGCGAACTGGAAGCACGCCGAGCGGCTGAGGCAGGCCGGAGCCAGCGTCGGATTCGGTGGAAGCGGGCGGGGTCGAGGGGGCGTCCCGGGTGGATTCGAATGGTTCGAGCCGACCGGCGGAAGGCCTTTCGAGGGTTTCGAAGACCTGCTCGGACGGTTCGGCTTTGATGACGGCGGCCGGCGGGCAGGCGCGCCGGGAAGGGAGTCTCCTTTCGGATTCGGTCCGGGGGTTGGTCCAACAGCGCCGGCCGGTCCGCGTATTCAAGAAGTGCCTGTCGATATCGCGCTGGACGAGGCGTACCGAGGCACGACGAGGCTGATCGCGTTCGATCGCGAAGAGCGGTGCGCGAGCTGCGGTGGCACAGGCCGCCGGGGACGCGGCGTGTGCTCGACATGCGCAGGAGCGGGACTGACGTCGCGGCCGGCGCGGCTGGAGGTGAAGATCCCGGCGGGGATCGAGGACGGCGGCAGGGTGCGGATACGGCCATCCGAGGACGCCGAGATCATCTTCGTGGTGTCGGTGCGGCCAGACCCGCGCTTCCGTCGCCAGGGCGCCGATCTCTTCACAGACGTGGAGGTGCCGTTCACAGACGCAATCCTGGGCGGTGAGGTCAGGGTGCCGACGATGTCGGGCCAGGTTGCGCTCAAGATCCCGGCGGCCACGGTCGCCGGCAAGACGTTTCGCATCGCCAGAAAAGGGATGCCCCGGATGGGTGGCGGCGACCCCGGATCGCTCTACGCACGGGTAGCGGTGACGGTGCCGAAGGACGTTTCCGAAGAAGAGCAGAGGCTGGTCCAGCGTTTGCGCGAGCTGCGCAACGGGACGAAGGCGACATGAACCTTCAAGGCAACGACGGCCAGCCGATGGGCTACGACGAGCCCTGCTACACGATCAGCGTCGTCGCCAGGATCGTCGGCGTCCATCAGCAGACATTGCGGATCTACGAGCGGGAGGGGTTGATCACGCCCCGGCGCTCGGTCGGCAACCGCCGGATGTATTCGCATCGGGATGTCGACCGGCTCCTGAAGATGAAGAGCTGGATCGACGAGCTGGGAGTCAACGTTGCGGGCGCATTCGCGATGGCTCGCCTGACGCAGCAGATCGAAGAGCTGGAATCCGAAATGGAAGGGCTGCGACGGGAACTGGTCGCCATGCGCGGCATGAGGGCCCTCCCGGCGAATGGCCAGGAGAAAGTGCTGGAGAACAAGCGTGGTACTTAGACAGGAAGACTTCACATCACAGGCCCAGGAGGCCATTGCGGCTTCGCAGCAGATCATGCGCCGGTACAGCCACACCCAGTGGGATGCAGAGCATCTTCTCCTTGCGCTACTTGAGCTCAAGGACGGGGTGCCCGTGCAGGTGTTCAAACTCATGGGCATCGAGCCGGAGATCTTGGTCCAGCGGCTTGTGAAGGCCCTGGAAGGCGCTCCGCGAGCCGGCCAGCCCGTGACGCAGATCTATGCGACGCCGCGTGTGCTTCAGGCTCTCGAGACTGCACGCGCCGAGGCGCAGCGCCTGCACGACGAGTTCATCGGTACCGAGCACCTTCTCCTTGCACTGGTCGCCGACGGGCGCGGGCAGACGGGCGCGATCCTGAGCGATTTTGGCGTCACGCAGGAGCGCATCTACAGGGCTCTACAGGCGATTAGGGGGTCGCAGCGCGTGACCGACCCCCACGCGGAGGAGAAGTACCGGGCGCTGGAGAAGTACAGCTCGGACCTGACGGCGCTGGCCCGCCAGGGAAAGCTCGACCCGGTGATCGGCCGCGAGAACGAGATAAACCTGGTGATGCAGATCATCATGCGGCGGACCAAGAACAACCCCGTCTTGATCGGCGACGCCGGAGTCGGCAAGACCGCGATCGTCGAGGGCCTGGCTCAGAGGATCGTCGCGGGCGACGTGCCGGAGGCGCTGAAGAACCGAAGGGTGATTTCACTCGAGATGGGTGCGCTCGTCGCGGGTTCGACCCTCCGCGGCGAGTTCGAGGAGCGGCTGAAGGCCATCCTGGACGAGGTAAAACGCGCCGAGGGCGAGATCGTGCTGTTCATCGACGAGATCCACACCGTGGTCGGCGCGGGCGGTGCACAGGGTGCGATCGACGCCAGCCAGATGATGAAGCCTGCGCTCGCGCGTGGCGAGCTCCAGGTTGTAGGCGCCACGACTCCCGACGAGTATCGAAAGCAGATCGAGTCGGACGCTGCGCTTGAGCGCCGCTTCTCGCCGATATATGTCGAGGAGCCGGACGTCGAGAACGCTTTGAAGATGATGCATGCGCTGCGCCCGCGCTACGAGCAGCACCACGGCGTGCGTGTCGTCGACGAGGCGCTGGAAGCAGCAGTGCGGTTGAGCCAGAGATACATCACGGGACGGCATCTGCCGGACAAGGCGATCGACCTCATGGACGAGGCCGCGGCGAAGCTGCGGATACTGGCGAGCTCGATGCCGGCGGAGTTCAAGGAGCGCGAATCGGAGATACGGCGGCTGTCCGACGAGGAGTCGGCCGCTACGCAGCGCGACGACCACGCGGGCGCGGCGGCGCTGCGCACGGAGCGCCTGAAGCTCGAGGAACGGCACCGTACCGAAACAGAGGCGTGGAGGAGCGAACACCAGGTCGACATGGTCGTGACAGCGGAGCGGATCGCCGAGCAGGTGGCCACGCGCACCGGCATCCCCGTGGCGCGACTCGTTGAAGGCGAGGCGGAGCGGCTGCTCCACCTCGAGGAGAGGCTTCACCAGCGGATCATCGGCCAGGACCGGGCGATCGAATCGCTGGCGGATGCTATTCGAAGGGCACGGGCCGGGCTCAAAGACCCGAGGCGGCCGATAGGGAGCTTCATCTTCCTTGGCCCGACCGGGGTCGGCAAGACGGAGCTGGCCAAGGCGCTCACTGCGTTTCTCTTCGACGACGAAGAGAACATGGTCCGCATCGACATGTCAGAGTACCAGGAGAAGCACACAGTCTCACGGCTGATCGGCGCACCGCCCGGCTACATCGGCTACGGGGAGGGCGGCCAGCTGACCGAACCCGTGAGGCGCCGGCCGTTCCGGGTGATCCTGTTCGACGAGATCGAGAAGGCGCACCCAGAGGTGTTCAACGTGCTGCTTCAGGTCCTCGACGACGGCCGCCTTACCGATGCCCAGGGACGCACGGTTGATTTCCGAAACACGGTCATCAT
Source organism: Chloroflexota bacterium (assembly GCA_016189845.1). Taxonomy (GTDB): domain Bacteria; phylum Chloroflexota; class Dehalococcoidia; order Lucifugimonadales; family Lucifugimonadaceae; genus VGZT01. The sequence continues at coordinate 13,197 of JACPRT010000183.1, forward strand.
CATGACCAGCAACCTTGGCACCGAAGGCGTGGCCAGGGAGGCGATCGGGTTCCGAAGGGGAACCGAAGCGACCGCGGAGGAGCGCGAGCGCGTCCGGGCGGTGGTTGAGGAAGCCCTCAAGCGAGCGTTCAGGCCAGAATTCCTGAACCGTGTCGACGACATCATCGTGTTCGACCCGCTGACCTCGGACGACCTCTCGAAGATCGTCGGTCTGGTGATCGTCGAGGTCGCCCAGCGTGTCGCGGAGATGGGCGTGACGGTCGAGCTGACCGACGCCGCGAAGCAGTGGCTCGCGAAGGAAGGCTTTCATCGGGTCTACGGGGCGCGCCCGCTGCGCCGTGCGATCGAACGGCATCTGGAAAACCCGCTGGCGAAACGCATCCTGTCCGGAGAGTTCAAGAAGGGAACGCACGTGACGGTCGACGCCGGCGCGGATGGCATGACGTTCGAGGCTGCCGGTGAACCGGCGAAGCAGGCAGCGGCTGCTGGGACCGGGTAGGCTATCCCCCTCTTCCTGTCTGTGAGCATTCCTGAATGATCGGCCTGGGGCGCGCGGCGAGGCTGGCCGATGGCGTGCGGGTCTGGACGACCGGCCAGTTGAGCGCGTGGCAGCGGACGGCGCTCCTCGCCATCGTCATCGCGGTCACCGCAGTGGGCGTCGTGCTGTGGTCGACAGGCCGCCTGGATGCCAGGGAGGTCGGATACCCCGGCATATTCCTGATCAACCTGATCGGCAGCGCCACGCTCATCCTGCCGGTCCCCGGCGCAGCGGTTGTATGCCTTGCCGCATCTTCTTCCAGCGGCCTCAACCCGCTTGTGGTCGGATTGCTCGGCGGGCTCGGGGCGGGCCTTGGCGAGACGACCGGCTACCTGGCAGGCAAGAGCGGGGAGCAACTCGTCCGGCGCAGCCGATACTACCGGCGGATACGCAGGTGGATGATCCGATGCGGAGGGCCCGTCCTTTTCCTGTTCGCCCTGATTCCCAATCCGGTCATGGACGTGGCCGGGATTGCCGCCGGCAGCCTGGGCTACCCGTTTACGAAGTACGTGCTGCTGGTGGTGAGCGGCAAGATACTTCGCTATGTCGGACTGGCGTACGCCTGCCTGTACGGCATCGACGTGATCGCGCGCTGGGGCTTCTGAAGCTCTTACAATCGCCTTCATGACCCGAGGGCTCCTCGCCAAGAATCTGGCGCCGGACCGAATCGCAG
>JACPRT010000185.1 GCA_016189845.1 Chloroflexota bacterium
CCGGAATGACATTGGGAGCAGACCCGCCGTGGACCTGGCCGAAGGTCAGCACGCCCATCTCGTTCGGCGGCACCTCGCGACTGACGACGGTCTGGGCATTCGCCACGATCAGCGACGTCGCCACGACCGGGTCGACCGCCCGGTGCGGCATGGCGCCATGTCCTCCCTTGCCCCGGACGGTGATCCTGATCGCGTCAGCGCTCGCGAACACGGTGGCCCGGTTGACCGACACTGTACCCGCCGGCACCTGGTTCCAAATATGGAGGCCGATCACGCGATCGGGCTCAGGGTCGTCGAACACATGGTCCCCGAGCATGGCGAGCGCGCCCTGCGTGATCTCCTCAGCGGGCTGGAAGACGAACTTCACCCGTCCCTGCAGCTGCTTGCGGTGTCTGGCGAGCAGCCTGGCGGCAATGAGTGCGATGGCGATGTGGCCATCGTGCCCGCAGGCGTGCATGTTGCCGTTCTTTGAGGCGAAGGGCAGGCCTGACAGTTCGCCAACCGGCAAGGCGTCGATGTCTGCACGAATGGCCAGCGTTGGCCCTGGCGCGCCGCCATCCAGGACGGCCACGACGCCGGTGCCTCCCACCTCTGCCTGCACGCGGTAGCCCGACTCGGAGAGGCTCCTGGAAATCAGCGCGGCGGTGCGAACTTCTTTGAAACCAAGCTCCGGGTGCTGGTGCACGTCGCGGCGAATCGCCACCAGCTCCGGGACCAGCTCTCGCAATTCGGCGGCGATCTCGTCGGACGGCAAACCGGCCTCCCATAACTGCGGCGAGGAGTCTAGCATGGGATGCTGCAATGACGAGGATCCCGCTGTTTCCGCTGAACACCGTGCTGTTCCCGGGCTGCTCGTTGCCGCTGCGGATTTTCGAGCCCCGGTACAGGCAGATGCTGCGCACCTGTCTCGACGGCGATCGCCGGCTGGGAGTCGTGCTGATCAAAAGCGGCAAGGAGGTCGGCGGCACGGCCGACCCGTATTCGGTCGGAACCGTCGGTCGCATAGGCGACATCGGCGAGCCGGAAGGCGGGGCGATACCGCTCGTAGTTACCGGCGAGCGGCGGTTCAGGATCGTCGGTCTCGACCGGTCGCTCCCGTATCTGGTCGGCGAAGTCGAATACCTGGTCGATGCTGTCGATCCGGATGCGAATCGGGCCGCAGTTGAGCTGCGCGGCGTTGCAGACCGCTATCTCAGATTGCTTTTCGCGGCGCGAGGCGAATATCGCGGATCGATGAAACTGTCCGACGATCCAACCGCAATCGAAGTTGTGGCAGCGTCGCTGCTGTCGGATCACTCGGCCGCGAACCGGCAGGCAATCCTCGAGGCAGAGCCTTTGGGCAACCGGTTGCGATTGATGACCAGCGCGATTGCCGCATCTTTCCATTCGGCAGAATCGAGGTTGATGCGAGCGGGGCCGGGCCGCAACCGGTCGGTCTTCGGTATCAACTGAATCGCCTGCCTGGACCTATTTGGCCTTCAACGCGCGGTGTGTGAGGATGCGTAGCCGGTCGGTATCGGTCAAGAACCGTTCTACGTTGCTCGCGAATTCGACAACGGTTTGCGCCAGGGATGCCGAACTTGTATCGAGCGTCATCTTGTTCCTGAGGGTCGACCTGGCACAGCCTTCGTCGAACAGGCGCAGGATCCGAGGGACGTCCGATTCTTTGATCACCCCGCCGTCGTGAGGTTTCTCCCTCATTCGCCGGACGATGACGTCCGGAGAGGCCTTGACGTGCACGAGCACGACGTCCGTAGCGAATCGCATGATGGCCCGCTCCACCTGCATCGAGACGACCTTTCGGTCATGGCGGTCGCCGTCGCCTCCGTAGCCGAAATAGATCGGGCCGTATACCGCGTCTTCGATGTGCAGCCCGATCACCATCCAGTCCGGACCGTCGAACGAACCTGGCTGCACGTGGTAGTACAGGCTGTGCCGCTGGGTCATTTCCTTCAGCTTCGGACTGAGGGCCAGGATCTGCTTGCGCTCCTCGGGCGTTGTGTCGTCGGGGTGCCCCGACGTATGAGGCACCTTGTAATGCTCGTGAATGAGGGAGAAGCGGGCGCCCATCGTGTCGGCCATCCAGTCGTCGATGGCGTGCGCCAGAGTCGTCGTGCCAGAGTATTCGCAGCCTGCCAGTATCAGACGCACCTGACTACCCTCCAATCGACTTCGTGGGGTGACGCTCAACCAGCAAGCCGCAGTGTAATAAACTGCCGGCTCGCAATCGACGCCGGGAGGCCTCCGGATGCAGATCGTTGACCCGCATCATCACCTCTGGGACCTGGAGAAGCACAACTA
>JACPRT010000186.1 GCA_016189845.1 Chloroflexota bacterium
ACCCCGATCGCCCGGGTTCCCGACATCGGCTCTTCCACGATCCTTCGCTACCTCGACCGCGGCGTTCAGGGCGTCAAGGGTCCACACATCGCCACGAAGAAGGATGCCGAACAGCTGGTACGGGCGTGCCTGTTTGGCCCGATCGGTGAACGATCGTTCGGCGGCAACCGCGGCAGCGACTACAACTACAACGAACGCATCACCGACCGCAAGGCCTACTACAAGGAGTGCAACGACAACATGCTGGTCGGAGCGCTCCTGGAGGACCGGGCGGTCATCAAGGAGCTCGACGGGATACTGTCGGTCCCGGGCATCGACTATTTCGGCATTGGGGCGAACGATTTCGCACAGTCGCTTGGCTATCCCGGCGAGCCGGAGCACACGAAGGTCGTGCAGGCGATGAACGAGATCAACGAGCGGATCCGCCGCGCCGGCAGGATCGTCTGGGGGGACTTCATGCACGGCGAATGGGTGCAGACGATCCTGATAGATGGCGGCAAGAAGTTCCTTTCCGGAAAGAAGAGCCCGGTGCGACGGGTCCGGCGCGCGTGACCTTCGACCGTCGCCGGCTGATCTCCGAGCTGGAGTCCATCGCGGGCCCAGAATTCGTTGCCTGGAAACCAGAGGACCTGCTCGTCTACGAATACGACGGGTCCATCGACCGTGCGACGCCGCTCGCCGTGGTCGTCCCTGCCGATGTGGACCAGGTCTCGGCGATCGTCAGGCTCTGCCGCCAGTACGAGGTCGCGCTCGTGCCCAGAGGCGCGGGCACCGGCCTCTCCGGGGGCGCGATCGCCCTCGACGATTCGGTCCAGATCGTGATGTCGCGTTTCCGGCGGATCATCTCGGTGGATGTCGACAACATGACCGCGGTGGTCGAGCCGGGAGTCGTCAACGCCGACCTTTCCGCTCACGTCGCCCGCTGGGGCCTCTACTACGTGCCCGACCCTTCCAGCCAGCGTGCGTGCACGATCGGCGGGAACGTCGCCGAGAACGCCGGCGGGCCCCACTGCCTGGCGTATGGCGTGACCACGAACCACGTGATGGGCATGGAAGTCGTCCTCGCGAACGGCAATGTCGTCTGGCTCGGGGGTGAGACGAGGGAAACAGCCGGCTATGACCTGAGGGGCGCGTTCATCGGTTCGGAAGGAACTCTGGGCATCGCGACCAGGGTCGCCGTCCGGCTGCAACGGCTACCCGAGGCCGTGCAGACCATGGTCGCCACCTTCCGCTCCCTCGATCAGGCGACTCAGACCGTGTCCGACATCATCGCAAGCGGCGTGCTGCCCGCGGCGATCGAGATGATCGACAAGGTGACCATAGCTGCCGTCGAGCCGTACTACCACCCGGGCTACCCGCCGGATGCCGAGGCGGTGCTTCTCGTCGAGGTCGACGGGCTCCGTGAGACGGTGAAGGAAGAGTCCGCTCACATCGAGGGAATCTGCCGGAGGAACGGGACGAGCGACTTCCGAAGTTCCGACGATCCAGTTCGGCGCGCAGAGCTGTGGGCGACGCGCAAGGGTGCAATCGGCGCGTTCGGCAACCTTCGCCCGAACTACTACCTGGTCGATGGGGTCGTCCCCCGCACAAAGCTGCGGGATGTGATGCGGAAGATCAGCAACCTTGGAGCGGAACTGGACGTCCTGATCGCAAACGTGTTCCATGCCGGCGACGGCAACCTGCACCCGTGCATCCTTTTCGACGAACGGGAGCCGGGGGCAGTTGAGAAGACGATCGCCGCCGGCGAGAAGATCCTCGAGCTGTGCGTCGAAGCCGGAGGGGCGCTTTCCGGCGAGCACGGCATCGGGATCGAAAAGCAGGCTTACATGGGCCTCATGTACAACCCGGACGATCTCGCAGCGATGGCCAGGCTCAAGCCCGCTTTCGGCGCCGGTGAGTGCTTCAACCCCTCAAAGATCTTCCCTACCGGTCGCGACCTGCACGGCGCCGCGTATCGGGGTCCCATTCGAAGGACCGGCACCGCCGAAGTCGTTTAGACCGGCCACCCAGACCACAGGAGCGCAAATGCCACGCCAGAAGCAGGTACGCATCGGGATCATCGGCGCCGGCCGGTTCACGAACAATCACATGGCCGAATACGCAAAGATCCCCGAGGCGAAGATCGTGGCGTTCAGCCGCCGCACGCCAGAAGCGCTCGAAGAGATGCAGAAGCGCTGGAACGTCGCCAACGGTTTCACAGACTATCGTGAGCTGCTGGCCATGAAGGGTTTGGACGCGATCGACGTCGTAACGCCCACCGACTCCCATCATCCTATCGTGCTGGACGCCATCAACGCGGGCAAGCACGTCCTGTGCGACAAGCCACTCGCGCTTACGGCGGCCCAGTGCGAGGACATGCTTGCTGCCGCCAGGAAGTCTGGGATCGTTCACGCCACGAATTTTAACCAGCGCGGGCGGACGCCGGTTGGCCGCATGCAGCGATACCTGGCCGAAGGTTACGTCGGTGACGTTTATCACATGGACATCTGGTGGGGCATGTCGCTGCAGTTCGACGCGCGGCCAGAAGTCGACTCGTGGCGGTTCCGCCCCGAATCGGGCGGCGGTCCCGTCTACGAGCTGATCCACGTCTTCGACATCGCGCTCTTTCTCGGGGGTCCCGTGAAACGCATGGTCGCGATGTTCTCGACTTCGGAGAAGAAGCGCCCGTTCCACGACAGGCCGAAGGGGATACCGATCAAGGTCCCCGATTCTTCGGCGTTCCTGCTCGAGTTCGAAAGCGGGGCAACCGGAGTCCTGCACACGAGCTTCGTTTCGCGCGGCACGGAGCCCGACGGCACAACGACCGTACGGGTCGAGGTGTCTGGCAGCAAGGGGAGGATCGTGACCGACGGACTCTTCGGGCTCCGAGGGGTTTCCGGCAAGCAGGGTCCACTGGCCCCGATCGACCCACGTGAACCATATCCTCAGCCATACGAACAGTTCGTTCGCGCAATACTTGCCGGTGTTCCTGTCAAGACGAGCTTCCAAGCCGGTCTTGAAGCTGCGAAGCTCGTCGACGCCGCGTACCTGTCCGCGAAAAAGGGCGCATGGGTCTCGCCGTAAGCGCGCTGTCCATCGGCCGCCGGCGACGTTCAGGTTGCGATCACGGCTGCCTGACGATCCCCAACCCCTCCATCGGGAAATCGCGGACGTTCTTGGTCACGAGCTGCGTCCCATGTTCATAGGCCGTCGCCGCAACGATCGCGTCGGCGGTCGCGACTGTGACGCCCTGCCTCGCCAACCCGTAACGCCAGTTTCCCGCCCGCCTCGCCGCGGCCAGCGATACGTCGAGGTACTCGAGGAACTCGACAAGACTGGCAGCGGCGGCCTGTTCGCCGACCGACATTCGCGAATACAGCTCGGCGACATTGATACAGCAGAGGGATAGCTGGTGTCCGTCGCGCACCATGGATTTCACCGCGTCGACGATCGCAGGGCGCCCTCGCAGGAAGTCGATCAGCACGGTCGTATCAAGCAGGTATTTCGCCATGTCAACGACCGCGTTCGGTCCGCTCTCCAGTACGTCTCGTTTCGTGGACCCACGCGGCAGCCTTCCGCGAGGTGGCCCATTCAGGATGCGATTCCGCTGAAAGAATGCCCGCCGTCTTTTCCAGGGCGATCAGCAGGGCCTCCCGCTTGAGCTTTTCTCTAAGGGCGTCCGCGACGAACCGGCTTCGCTTGCGCTTACCGACCGCCGCGTCCACCTGTCGAATCAATTCGTCCGGAAGCACAATGTGAGCTCTCGTCATGGTCATACCTCGAATCTCTAGTCACATTCTATAGCCCACTCTCAGTGGGCGCTCGGCATCTGCAGCGACGGTGCTCCGGATTCCGGGCATAATAGTCGGCCTGAGTCTGAACTTCATATGAGGGCGCGGCAGTTAGCGTGAATTCCTTCGTGAACTACAGGAAACTCGGCCGGACCGGGCTCAAGGTCTCCAACGTGTGCCTCGGGTCCGACAATTTCGGCAATCCCCACGGCGCGGACGAGCCGACCAGCCGCCGAATACTCGCCCGAGCCATCGACGATGGCATCAACTTCATCGATACGGCTGATATTTATGCCGACGGCCGTTCAGAAGAGGTTATCGGCAGATACCTTGCCGACTCGGGCCGGCGCAAGGACGTAGTGATCACGAGCAAGTTCCGGGCGACGAGGTCGCCGAGACCGGGGCCAAACGACTACGGCGCATCGCGCAAGTACGCTCTTGACGCCATCGACGCCTCGCTCCGCCGCCTCCAGACCGACTACGTCGATCTGTATCTGGTCCATGCCTGGGACCCCAGCACGCCGAACGAGGAAACGTTACGGGCGCTCGACGATATCGTCCATCAGGGCAAGGCCCGCTACGTCGGCTGCTCCAACTATCCCGCATGGGTGCTGATGGAAGCGCTCTGGGTCAGCGACGTCCGAAACATCGTCCGTTTCGAATGCATCCAATCGGTTTTCAACATCGTCCAGCCCGGGCTGGCCGAAGCGGTTCTCCCGGCCTGCATGCAGGAAGGCGTCGCCGTGACCACCTATAGCCCGCTGGGCAGCGGGTTTCTGATAGGCAAGCACCCGCGCGAAGCGCCGATCGAGAATTCGAAGTTCGGGGCGCGCGACCGCGACCGCGGCAGCCCGCTGTTCAAGCGGTACTGGGACGACCTCAAGTTCGATGTGGTCGACCGGTTCAAGGCGATCGCGGCTGAGTCCGGCCAGCCGATAGCCCGGCTGAACCTGCAATGGATTCGTGAGACGCCCGGTATCACGTGCCCGATCATCGGGGCGCGCACCGAGGAGCAGTACGCGGGGCTGATCGAGGCGTGGAATGGCGAGGCGCCGGCCCAGGTGATGGAAAAGGTACGGGCCGTCGCCTCCGAGTACATGGCACAACGCGCCTGGACCAACTATCCGCCGTCGCCGCCGGTACCCTGAGGTGACGATGGACTACGTTCGTCTGGGCCGGACCGGCCTGAAGGTATCAACGTATTCGATGGGCGCCGACAATTTTGGCGACCAGACCGACGAACCGGCCGCGCTCCGCATGATGGCGCGGGCGGCGGAGGCTGGCGTCAACTACATCGACACCGCGAACAGCTACCTTGCGGGGCGATCCGAGGAGATCGTCGGCAGGTTCCTGAAAGGCCGCCGCCACGACATCGTGCTTGCCACGAAATGCAGGAGCAAGATGGGGCCGGGACCGCACGATGTCGGCGTGTCGCGCAAAGCTGTCATGAAGGCCATCGAGGACTCCCTGCGGCGCCTGCAGACCGACTATGTCGACCTCTACCAGGTGCACGCCTTCGACCCGGACACCTCTCTCGAGGAGACGTTGCGGGCGTTTGACGACCTGGTCCATCAGGGCAAGGTGCTCTACGTCGGATGCTCGAACTTCGCGGGTTATCAGCTTGCGAAGTCGCTCTGGGTCAGCGACAAGTGCAACCTGGTCCGGTTCGAATCAGTGCAGCCTCGCTACAACCTGCTGTACCGCTATCCGGAGCTGGAATTGCTGCCGGTTTGCGCCGAAAACAAGGTCGGCGTGGTCGTCTACTCGCCGATGGCCGGCGGCTTCCTTCAGGGTAGGCATCGCCGTGAAGGCGCCGCGCCGGGCACACGCTTCGCCGAAACCTTCCGCGCACATCAGTTTTACCGCCGCACCTACTGGCACGACACCGCGTTTGCGGCAGTCGAGAAGTTCCTTGCCGTGGCGAAGCGCCATGGCGTGACGCCGTTTCAGCTGGGCGCGGGCTGGGTCCGCAAGAACCCGGTGGTGACCGCCCTCATCGTTGGCGCCCGCACCG
>JACPRT010000018.1 GCA_016189845.1 Chloroflexota bacterium
GCCATTGAACGCCGCCTCACCCATCGCCTGGAACGCCTGGGCTACCGCGTCACGCTCGAACCAGCCGCAGCCTAACGAACGGTTTCGCCTCTCTTTTTTCAGAGCACTTTCTCCCCTTGCCAGATATGGACCGTGATACTACTTTCGAGGATGACGATTTCAGCAACGGGCCGCGTCGGGCATTTTCGGCCGCAACCCCGCGGCGAGGAACCGCAATCCGGCGGCGAGGAAGAATGGCATGCGTGAGGAGTTCGTCCGGTACGAGAAGCGCAATCAGATCGCGTACGTGGTCATCAACCGGCCAGCCTCGCTCAACGCGCTGCACCCGGCGGCGAGCCGTGAGATGGGTCTTGTGTTTCGGGACTTCCGTGATGACGCCGCAGTTCGGGTCGCCATCCTGACCGGTGCCGGTGATCGTGCCTTCTGCGCCGGCTACGACCTGAAAGCCGCCGCCCAGCGTGGCGATCGAGCGCCCGCGGAGGACGTGCCGTTCGGTGGCATCACCCGCAACTTCGAATGCTGGAAACCGATCATCGCCGCGGTCAACGGATTTGCCCTCGGCGGCGGCCTTGAGCTGGTCCTGGCAAGTGACATCGCAGTCGCCGCCGAACACGCCGAATTCGGCCTGCCCGAGCCCCGCGTAGGTTACGTGGCGGTGGCTGGCGGCGTCCACCGGCTGATGCGGCAGGTACCCGCCAAACACGCTCTTGGCATGCTGCTCACGGGGCGTCGGATCAAGGCGCCAGAGGCGCTCGCGCTCGGACTGGTCAACGAGGTGGTTGCCGCGTCCGACGTCATCGCGGCGGCCGAACGGTGGGCAGGCCTGATCCTGGAATGCGCGCCGCTGTCGGTGCAGGCGACGAAACAGATGGCGCTGGAAGGACTCCCCCTGCCCGTCGAGGAGGCGATCGCCAGACGGTACTCGGTGTACGAGAAGGCGAAGATCTCACCCGACTTCATCGAGGGCCCACGCGCCTTCGCGGAAAAGCGCAAGCCAAGATGGGTGGGCTAACCGACGACGATAACCGTCAATTCCCGCGACCATTTGCGGGGGGACACCGCTCACCCACCCGCCCTATATTGATGACAGTCGAATACAATCAGATGCAGGATGGGGGGTCTGCGGGCTCGCGTCATTTTTCGCCAGTCGTGAGGCGCGGTAATGGTGACTTCGGGCGCAACGTCGTTCGATGAGCGGCTCGGCCGCGTCCTCGTCGAAGGCGGCTTCGTCACCCCGCAGCAGCTGGACAAGGCGCGCCAGCTAAGCCAGCAGTCCGGCGTCCGGATCCTCGACGCGCTGATCAACCAGGGTTTCGTCAGCCGAGAGGCCGTCGTCACCGTCCTCAGCTTCCAGCTGAAGATCCCGGTCGTCGACCTGCGCTATGCCACGGTCGAACCGGAAGCTGCGCGCCTCGTACCGGAAGAATTCGCCCTGCAGCACAGCGTGCTGCCGTTGGGGTTCGACGCCGACGGGTCGCTGAGGGTCGCCACCCTCATGCCTCACAACTTCGAGGCGTCGAGCGCCCTCTCCTCGATGACCGGCCGCCAGATCAAGTTCGTATTCGCCATGGGCGGCGACCTCAAGGAGCTGATCGAGCGCACCTACGCCGGCGGGCGCATCGCGCCGGCGGCGTCACCCATGGCGCCCACCAGCGACGGCCAGCTGGGCATGGTTGCCATGACGACCGGGCTGGCAGAAGCCGACGGCCAGAGCGGCGTGCTCGCGGACATCCGTCGCGCATCCGCACTCCAGGCGGTCGAGATGGTCACGCTGCAGGCGGTCAAGCGAAAAGTGTCCGACGTCCACCTCCGTCCGACCCCCGACTCCGGCCAGGTGCTCTTCAGGCTGGACGGAGTGCTTCAGAAGGTGACCGAAATGCCGCTCACCCTCCACGAGAGCATGGTCTCCAGGATCAAGGTCCTGGCCCGCATGGACATATCGGAGACCCGGCGGCCGCAGGACGGCAGCTTCACGATGGAGTTCGGCCAGAGGAAGGTCGACTTCCGGGTCAGCACGCTCGGTTCCGCCTGGGGCGAATTCATGGTCGTACGCGTGCTGGACCGCGAAGGCGGGCTCCTGGGACTCGAGGACCTTGGCCTCCACGACACCCAGCTCCAGATCTGGCGGCGCCTGCTTGCCCTCCCCTACGGCCTCCTGCTGGTCGCCGGCCCGACGGGGTCCGGCAAGTCGACCACCCTGTACGCCTCGGTCATGGAGCTGGTGAAGGACCGTGGCAACATCGTGACCGTGGAAGACCCGATCGAATACCGGCTCGAAGATCTCAACCAGATACAGGTGAACCGCGCCGCCGGCATCGAGTTCGCCACGACGCTGCGTTCGGTGATGCGACTGGATCCGGATGTCATCCTGATAGGTGAGATCCGCGACTCCGAGACGGCCAAGACCGCGGTCGACGCTGCCCTGACGGGACACTTGGTCCTGGCGTCGATTCACAGCCATGATGCGGCGTCGGCGATAGTCCGACTGCTGGATCTCGAGGCGGAGCCGTTCCTGGTCGCTACCTCCGCGGCCGGCGTGCTGTCCCAGCGTCTCGTGCGCAAGGTCTGCGACAAGTGCGGCACTGCGTCCGAGCTGGGCGCGACCGACAGCCTGGTCTACGAACAGGAGATGCAGGAGTCGTCCGAAGTGCAGAAGTTCATGGCCGGCCAGGGGTGCAACTTCTGCTTCGGCACCGGATATTCCGGCCGCACGGGCGTCTTCGAGGTCTTTGCGGTGAGCGACCCGATTCGCAAGCTGATTGGAACGGGCGCGAAGAGCCAGGACGTTCGGGCGCAGGCGATCGCGGAAGGAATGGTCCCGCTGCGACGCGCCGGTTTGCTGCTGGCCAAGGAAGGGGTCACGACGGTGAAGGAAGTCCTTGCCAAGGTTTACACACTGGAGTAGTGGCGAAGCCGGCTCGACGACTCGCCGCCTGCCCGCGCGCTGATTTCGGTTTCGCCCGTCGCCGGCGACAGGGTTTTCAATGGCTCTCCGATACGTCGCATATAACCAGCTCGGTCGCCGCATCGAAGGCGTACTGCAGACCGACAACGAGCAGGCCGCCTACACGGAGCTTGAGCAAGAAGGACTCATTCCGTATCGGTTCGAACCTGTTCGGGCCCGCCCGTCCCTGGTGCAGCTGGCGCCGGGCCTCTTCCGGCCTAAGCCCCAGGACCTGATCGATTTCACGCGCGGGCTCTCCACCCTGCTCAAGTCCGGTATTCCGCTGCGCGAGTCTCTCGTGGCATTGCGCACTCAGGCGCGCAGCGCTGGACTCAAATACGCGCTGCGAAGGGTGGTGGAAGCCATCGAA
>JACPRT010000187.1 GCA_016189845.1 Chloroflexota bacterium
CGTTGGCGGTCTTCTCGGTGCCCACGCCGGCGGAATCGACGAGCTTGACCGTGGCGACCGGCTCCTGCTGGTTACCGCAGACCACGTGCACCGTGTCCAGCCCGTAGGCAAAGGTCACATCGGTTGCCCGGTGCTGCTCTTCCATCAGCGATACCAGGTCAAGGTCGGTGACCTCCTTCTTCTGGTCGGCCAGGCGCTTGAAGGCCTGGAAAGTCGTGTCGAGCTCCTCTTCCGAGAGCAGGTAGCCCAGCTCCTTGAGCTTTGCGCGCAGCCCGGCACGACCGGACAACTTGCCGAGCACTATCGCCTCGCCCCGCCAGCCCACCCGGTCAGGTTCCATGATCTCGAAGGTCGTACGCTCCTTCAGGTAGGCGTCCTGATGGATGCCGGAGGAGTGCCGGAATGCGTTCTGGCCGACGATCGCCTTGTTGTACTGGATCGGGAAGCCGAAGATGCTGCTCACCAGGCGGCTGGTAGGCACTATCTCGCGGGTATTGACGCCGGTCCCCGCCTTGAAGTGGTCCCGGCGCGTCTCCAACGCCATGATGACCTCTTCCAGGGAGGCGTTGCCCGCCCGCTCCCCGAGGCCGTTGATGCAGCCCTCGACCTGGCGTGCGCCGCCCTCCACCGCGGCCAGGCTGTTCGCCACCGAAAGGCCGAGGTCGTTGTGGCAGTGCACGCTGACGACCGCCTTACCGATGTTCGGTACCGAGTCGAACAGTCCATGGATGAGGTCCCTGAACTCTGCCGGCGTCGTGTAGCCGACTGTGTCCGGGATGTTTACGGTGGTGGCGCCCGCGTCGATGACCGCCTGGATCATTGCGTAGAGATAAGTACGGTCGGTGCGGGTCGCGTCCATGGGCGAAAACTCGACGTCGTCGCAGTGGCGCTTCGCACGCTTCACCGCTTCGACCGCCATGGTCATGATCGTCTCGCGGTCCTTGCGCATCTGGTGCAGCAGGTGGATCTCGGAGCTCGACAGGAACGTGTGGATGCGCGGCCGCGCAGCCCCCTTCAGCGCCTCCCACGCGTGGTCGATGTCGCCCGGGACCGCCCGCGCCAGCGAGCAGATGACCGGCCGGCGGATCTCACGTGCGATCGTCTGGACCGCTTCGAAGTCGCCGGTCGAGCTCGCCGCGAACCCGGCCTCGATTACGTCGACCCCCAGGCGATCGAGCTGGCGCGCGATCCGGAGCTTCTCCTCCACGGTGAGGCCCGCGCCGGCCGACTGCTCGCCGTCGCGCAGTGTGGTGTCGAAGATCGTGACCTTGTCTTGCGCCATATCCGTTCGCCTCTCGTTTCGACCCAGGCGGACATGCGGCTCGTCGCCGCGCCATTTGCCCGCTTTCTAGGTCGTCTTGTCCAGCCAGGGCATCATGCCCCGCAACTCCTTGCCAACCTTCTCGACCGGGTGGACGGCGTTCTCCTTGCGGAGCCGCAGGAAGCGATGCTGTCCTTCGTCGTTTTCAGCTATCCACTCGCGGGCGAATGCGCCCGATTGGATGTCCTTGAGTATCTTTCGCATGTTGTCCTTGACGTGGTCGTCGATCACCTTCGGCCCCCGGGTGTAGTCGCCGTATTCAGCGGTGTCGCTGATCGAGTACCGCATGTACTCCAGGCCGCCCTGGTACATAAGGTCCACGATCAGCTTCAGCTCATGTAGCACTTCGAAGTACGCCGACTCGGGCTGGTAGCCCGCCTCGGTGAGCACCTCGTAGCCGGCCTTCACGAGCGCAGACACGCCGCCGCAGAGGACCGCCTGCTCGCCGAAGAGATCGGTCTCGGTCTCTTCCTTGAAGGTCGTATCAAGGATGCCCGCCCGGCCGCTACCGATACCGCGGCCATAGGCGAGCGCTCTCTCCCTTGCCCGGCCCGTCGAGTCCTGGTGGACCGCTACGAGGCTTGGCACTCCCAGACCCATCTCGAAGACCTTGCGCATCCGGTGCCCGGGCGCCTTGGGGGCGATCATCGTGACGTCGATGCCCTTTGGCGGCTTGATCGTCTTGTAATGGATGTTGAAGCCGTGGCAGAACATCAGCATCGAGCCCGGCTTCATGTTTGGCTGGATTTCCTGCCTGTAGACCTGGGGCTGTTTCGTGTCCGGCAGGCACATCATCAGGATGTCGGCGCGTTTCGCGGCTTCGACGTTCGAAAACACCTCGAGCCCTGCCGCCCGCGCCTTCTCGCGGCTCTTGCTGCCCTCGTAGAGCCCGATGATGACCCTGTGGCCCGAGTCCTTCAGGTTGAGGGCGTGGGCGTGGCCCTGGCTGCCGTAGCCGATGATTGTGATCGTCTGGCCTTCCAGCGGCCGGGCGTCGATGTCCTTGTCGTAGTACAGCTTCGCCATGTTCTTTCCCCGCAGGGCGTAGGTTCTACGCCCGTGTCGTCCGCGTCCTTTTGTTCTACCGCTTGACGTTGTGACCGTCGCGGCCGCCCTTGACCAGCGCGCTCCGCGGCATCGCCACCTTGCCCGTCCGCATCACCTCACGAACACCGAATGGCTGCAGCAGCGCGATGAGCGAGTCGATCTTGTCGGCGTCGCCGGTCGTCTCGATCACCAGGGCTTCGGCGCCCACGTCCACTATGTCCCCCCGGAAGATATCGACCAGCTGCAGGATCTCGGTACGCGTCTCGGGAACGGCGACCACGCGGATGAGCGCCATCTCCCGATAGACGACGTCCAGGTCGGTGATGTCCTCCGCCTCGACCACGTCGATCAGCTTGTCGAGCTGCTTCGCCACCTGGCCCACGGTGTCGGCGTCGCCTTCGACGACGAAGGCCATGCGCGACATGCCCTTCCTCTCGGAATGGCCCACCGCGAGGCTCGCGATGTTGAAGCCGCGCCGGCGGAAAAGGCCCGCCTCGCGTGCGAGCACGCCTGGCC
>JACPRT010000028.1 GCA_016189845.1 Chloroflexota bacterium
CCTCGTACTCGTGCCGGGCGCGCCGGTTGACGGCGATGGTGCGCGAACGGTCTGCTGGCACGCCGACGCGTGCCCTACGGGCTGGCCGACGTGAGGCCGGTCTGGAAGTTCAGCTGCTTGATGGCTGCCGACATCTGGGTGTCCTCGAAGTTGGGGTTCGTCCGGTCCGCCCGGGGAAGGGCTACCAGCACGTCTGGCGTTATCCCGCCCCCTTCGATCAGGCACCCGTTCGGCGAGTACCACCTGGCGAACGTGAGGTAGAGCCCTCCGCCGTTGCTCAACTCCCTGAGCGTGTTCACACTGCCCTTGCCGAAAGTCTTCTGGCCTATCAAGACCGCTCGGTCGTGGCCGCATTTCTGCTGCAGGGAGGCGGCAAGGACCTCGCTGCCGCTGGCGCTGCCCTGGTCGACGAGTACCACGAGGGGAAGGTCCTTCGCGGTCCCACCCGGCTTCACACGCCAGTCGCGCCGGTTCGCACGGCCGTCGACTTCGTACGTGACGAGCCCGTCCTCCAGGAACTCGCTGGCGATGTCTACGGTGGTCGTGAGCAGGCCGCCCGGGTTTCCACGCAGGTCGAGCACCAGCCCCTTGGCGCCCTGGCCCTTGAGCTTCGAGAGGGCATTCCGCACCTCGCCCGCCGACTTGGCAGTGAACTGGTCGAGCACGATGACGCCGTACGGCGCTTCTTCGAGCATCCGGAACGCGAGGCTGGGCTGGTCGATGACGCCGCGAACTATGGTTATGTCAACTTCTTCGCCCGAGTTCAGCCGGCGGATCTTCAGTGTCACCGGGGTACCCTTGGGCCCGCGGATCTTCGTGACGGCGTCGATGACGCTCCACCCCTCGGTGCGATCGCCGTTGACCGCCAGGATCAGGTCGCCCGGCTTGAGCCCGGCGGCTTCGGCTGGCGCGCCTCTCAACGGCGCGACGATCACGATTCCCTTGCCATCCGGCGCAGTCTGTATCTCCGCGCCGATGCCCTGAAACTCGCCCTCGAGGTCCGAGTTCTGCAGCCTCAACGTCTCCGGCGATATGTAGGCGGTATGCCGGTCGCCCAGGGCCTCAACCATCCCTCTGATGGCGCCCTCGGCCAGCTTGTCAGGGTCGATCTTTTCTCGCTCGACGTATTCACGCACCAGGATGGTGTAAGCCTCCCAGATCGGTTCAAGGCCCGCCGGCACGTCCTCGGGAGCCGGGATGGCCGGAAGGGCGGTCGGCGTCGCGATCTCACCGTTGGCCAGCACCGGCGCGTCGGTGTTCGCCCCGGCGGGGACCGCCGTTGGACTTGAGGCGCCACCGCAGCCCACGATTGCCACGACCAGCAGGACGGCCAGGAGGCCGGCCACATTGCGAATGTATCGAGTCAAGAAGATCGCGCCCCCGGCTGAAACGGAAAGATTTGAGTTTAGCATCGTGATACGTCTCGACCCGCTTTTCCGCCTTCTGGACTTTACATAACTGATATAGTGCGAACCACTTTCGGCAGGCCAGGAACCGGACCTGTCCGGATAGCCCCGCCGGTAAGGTCATTGATTAGCCTCCGATGGAGGCACCCACCAGGCGTCCAATCCCAAAGGTCACGAGCGACGCCCCGCCGCCGGCAAGGAGCATCCGCGTTGCGCCCCAGACCGCGCTTCGCGACGTCAACGCCGCCAGCGTGCCGCCCACGCCAATCAGCGCCACCGCGCTGAGGCCAGCGCTGAGACCGAGCGTCATGTTGCCGTTCCCGAAGAAGTACGGGGCGATCGGGACGATTGCGCCGCAGACGAAGGCGATGAAGGAGCTGATCGCAGCGCCCCAGGGAGACCCGAGGTCCGACGGAGAGAGGCCCAGCTCCTCCCTCGCCATGGCGTCCAGCGCGGTATCGGGATCCTTCATGAGCCGCTTGGCCACGGCTGCGGCTTCCTGTTCGTTCAGCCCTTTCGACCGGTATATGTCCCGGAGCTCGGCCTCTTCTTCCTCGGGCCACTCCGCAATCTCGGCTCGCTCAAGCTCGATCAGCCGTTCGTATACGTCTCGCTGCGATCTCACGGACACGTATTCGCCCGCCGCCATCGAGAAGGCTCCGGCCATCAACCCTGCGACCCCTGCGAGGAGGATCACGCCCGGATCGTCCGTCCCGCCGGCCACGCCCATCACGAGGCTCAGGTTGGAGACGAGGCCGTCGTTGACACCGAGCACCGCGGCCCTGATCGTGCCGCCGCCGGCGGCAAGCACGCCCTGCTCGAGTCGTGCCCGCTGCGCCGGCCCCTGGGCGCCCGCCAGCTCGAGGAGAGTCGTCTCATGGCCACGCTCCTCATGGGCAAGCTCCCGTGCATCGGGGTCCCGCGCGTACTCCCGCACGCCTTCCATCTCACCCCGCACGAGCCACGGGATCACTCTGCGGACGCCGATCAGGCGGGCAGCCAGGCCCACCGCGGATGCCCGCACGGAACGGAGGGCCGGCCGCAGCTGAGTGGTATCCATGCCCAGCTTCTCGGCCCAGAAGCGGGCATGCCGCATCTCCGCCTCGGCCATTTCCTTCAGGCGGCTGGCGCGCTCAGCATCCCGCTCGGAAGCCGCCAGCACCAGGTAGGTCCCCGCGGCCTCCAGCTCGGAGCGTACATAGGCCCGGTACCGGGCGCGGTCCGGCTTAGCCGCCAACCGAGGCGTCCCCCGCCGCGCTGCGCAGACGCTCGTTTGTCCCCTTCACGGCCACGCCGCCGTGCAGCTCCTCTTCAATCGCGGCCCGAAGCCGGTCGATGCCCGATCCCTTCGCCGCAGAGGTCGCCACCGTCCTGTGCGCCTGGCCGATCTCACGAGTCCAGACGACGGCATCTTGCTCGGAGAACTCCGCCTCCCCGCCGATCAGGTCGATCTTGTTGAGGACGGCTATCCGCGGGATCTCGGCGAGTCCCAGCTCGCCCAGGATGCCGTCGACGACCGCCGCATGCTGCGCCGCCAGCGGATTACTTATGTCAATTACGTGAAGCAGCAGGTCTGCCTCGCGAAGCTCCTCAAGTGTCGCCCGGAAGGCCGCAACGACGATCGGCGGCAGCTTGTGGATGAAGCCGACCGTGTCGGTCAGGACGGCGGGCGTTCCCGAGGGCAGGAATACCCGCCGGGTGGTGGGATCGAGCGTCGAGAACAGCTGGTCGCGTGCGAACACCGCGGAATCGGTGAGGCGGTTGAAGAGCAGGCTCTTGCCCGCGTTGGTGTATCCGACCAGGTCGACGATGCGGGTCTCCCCCTGCGCCCGGTTGCGTCGCTGGCTCGCCCGCTGCTGGCGGACCAGTTCCAGCTCTCGC
>JACPRT010000189.1 GCA_016189845.1 Chloroflexota bacterium
CCCGGGGAAGATCCTCGCAGTGGTGCGCCGCGAGACGCTCGAGCTCAAGCGCAAGTTCGGCGACGACCGGCGAACGCAGATCCACCCCGAGGAAATCGGCGAGTGGCGCCGCGAGGACACCGAACCCCACGAAGAGGTCGTGATCACACTCTCCAAGGGCCGGTACGTCAAGCGGATCTCGTCGAGCACGTACAACCGGCAACACCGCGGGGGCAAGGGCGTCAAAGGCCAGCGTATGACGAAGGAAGACGACGTCATCCAGTCGCTGCTCGTCACCGACACGCACGACCACCTGCTGTTCTTCACGAACCGTGGCCGTGTGTTCACCGTTCGCGCCTTCGAGCTGCCTAACGACGCGTCGCGCACGACGCGTGGCACTTTGCTCGAAAACGTGATGCCGCTCGATGCAGGCGAGCGCGTCAGCAATGTGCTGTCGGTCGAGTCTCCGGTCGAGGACACCTACATCGTCCTGTGCACCGCGCGCGGGCTCGTGAAACGCATGCACCTTTCCAGGCTCGCGAACCTGCGCCGTAATGGCCTGAACGCGATGAACCTGAAGTCCGGCGACTCCGTCGAGTCGGTCGTGCTGGCGCTGACCGAGCAGGACGTCATCATCGTGACCGAACAGGGGATGTCGATCCGGTTCCCAAGCGCCCAGATCCGCGCCCGGCAGCGCGCCGCCGGCGGCACGCGTGGCATCCGGCTTCAGGATGGCGACCGCGTGGTCGCCATGGATGTGGCCGAGGAAGGTGGGCGGCTGTTGATCGCGACCCGCCGTGGGTTTGGCAAGATGTCGTCGTTGCAGTCCTACCGCCTCCAGAATCGCGGCGGTAGGGGAGTCCTCACGTTCCGGCTCACGCCCAAGAACGGCAAGATCGTGGCTGCGCAGGTCGTCAACGACGAAGACGAGGTCATGCTGGTCACCGAGAAGGCGCAGGTCATCCGGATGCCTCTCGACGAGTTGCGGACCATGGGACGCATCACGCAGGGCGTCACGCTGACCAAGCTGGAAACCGGCGACGCGGTGGTTGCGATCGTCGCGAAGTCCTCCAGGCGCACGCCTGTGGCCACCATCGACCCCAATGCGGTGGTCGATGAGGAAGGCAACGGAGGCGAGGAGGACGAGGTTGAAGGCGAGGACGCCGACGAGCAGGCGGACGAAGCCGGAGATTCCGAGGACGGCGGCGCCGCCGAGGAGGACGAAGGCGACGACGACAAAGGCGACGACGAGGCTCCCGATGATATCGGGAAGAAGCCTCGCGGCCGCCCGAAGCGCCGCTAGTCGTGGACGACTCGACGGCCCGATTCCGGGACGCATGGGGCAGATTCGCCACCGGGGTCGTGATCATAACGACCGTCGAGCCCGGTGGCGGCGTCCATGGCATGACGGCCAACGGCGTGGCGTCCGTGTCCCTTGAGCCGCCGCTTGCGCTCGCGTGTGTGGGACGTAACCGTAACACCCACCGCCTGATCAGGGCCACCGGCCAGTTCGGGCTGAGCATTCTGGCGCATTCTCAGCGGGCGATCGCCGAGTACTACGTCAGGCCGGCGGCGACGAGGAAGGGCGACGTCCCGGTGGAGTTCGAGTCGCTGGTCGAGAAATGGCCGGTGGTACATGGCGCCGTCGCCCAGATGGGCTGCCGCCTGGTCGCCGAGCACGAGGCGGGCGATCACACGATCTTCGTCGCCCAGGTTGAGGCGATCGCCACTCGCGACGAGCGCCCGCTCGTCTTCTACCAGGGCAGGTACGCGCCGCTCACGTAGCACATGGCCAACGTCGCCTGGCCGAGGAACTTCGACTGGGTCAGGCTCCTGGCACGGCTACGACCCCAGGAACCCGCGGAGCCGCGTCGCGCGCTCCACCCTGGCGACCGCAATGCTGTATGCGGCGGTGCGATGGCTGGCGCTGTGCCGTTTCATGGCCTCCACGACCGCGCCGTAAGCCCTGTTCATGAAACCGCGCAGCTCCTGGTTCACGCGCTGCTCGTCCCAGCGGAACTCCTGGATGTTCTGCGCCCATTCGAAGTACGAAACGATCACGCCGCCCGCATTGGCCAGGATGTCGGGCAGGACGGCGATACCGCGGTCCTCGAGAATTCGGCCGCCCTCGAGGGTCGCCGGGGCATTGGCCGCCTCGACCACGATCCGGGCCCGGATCCGGTCGGCGTTGCCGCTGTGGATCACGTCCTCGATTGCCGCCGGGATCAAGATGTCGCACTCGATGGCCAGCAGGTCATCGTTGGATATGGGCTCGGTGTTCGGCAGGCCGGTCAGCCGCCCGTTGGCGCGGTAGTACTCGACGGCCCCGGGGACGTCGATCCCGCGAGAATTGTGCACGCCGCCATGGACGTCGCTGAGCGCAACGACACGGGCGCCATCCTCGGCGATGCAGCGGGCTGCCCACGACCCTACCTGGCCGAACCCCTGTACCGCGACGCTCGCCCTTGTCACATCAATGCCTTTGTCGCGTGCGGCCAGCGCACCGATCAGGGCCGCGCCGCGGCCGGGCGCAGCTTCACGCCCGAGTGAACCGCCCAGCTCCACGGGCTTGCCGGTCACGATACCCGGGGTGTAGCCGTTCACCGCGCCGTATGCGTCCATCATCCACGCCATCGTCTGGGCATTCGTTCCGAGGTCGGGCGCCGGAATGTCGCGATTGACGCCGATGATGTGCCCGATCTGGTTGGTATATCGGCGGGTGAGCCGGTTGAGTTCTGACTGCGAGAGCTCCCCCGGGTTGACGACCACGCCGCCTTTGGCGCCGCCGAAGGGGATGTCGGCCAGTCCGCCCTTCCACGTCATCAGCATCGCGAGGGCACGCGTGTGGTCGAGGTCCGCGTTGGGGTGGTATCGAACGCCGCCCTTGTACGGTCCACGAGCTGCGTTGTGTTGGACCCGGTACCCCGTAAACACCCTGAACGTCCCGTTGTCCATCCTGACGGGCACCGCTACGGTGAGCTCGCGCCACGGGTGGAGGAGGAGGGCCCGCATGTCATCGCCCAGATGGAGCGTCGAGACCGCTTGCTCGAAGTAGGCCTCGGCGCCCTGAAGCATGGTACTGTCGCGGGGCGGTGCTTTAACCATGGTGGTCATGAACTTCAGGATAGGGTCGACAGCGACGTGCAGCTAGGGAGTTGACACGTATCTTTGGCGGAATCTGCCTTGACTGTCCAGATAGCCGGCCCATACACTTAGTCGGTTGGGCTGATACGGAACGGTAAATGACTGACTACGCAATCGTTAGGACTGGCGGCAAACAGTATCGCGTCCGGCCGGGAGACACCCTCGAAGTCGAGAAACTCGACGGCGCTGTGGGTGACACGGTCACCATGGACGAGGTGCTGCTGGCGTCGCTCGACGGCGAGGTGGCTGTGGGCACGCCAACCGTGCCGAATGCGTCGATCGTGGCCGAGATTTCCGGCCAGGGCAAGGGCGAAAAGCTCATCATCTTCAAGTTCAAGGCGAAGACGCGCTACCGCCGCAAGCGGGGGCATCGCCAGCAACTGACGACCCTGCTCGTGAAGAGCATCGAGACCGCAGTGCCACCGGCTCGCCGGACGCGGTCACGCAAGAAGGCGGAGGCCTAGATATGGCTCACAAGAAGGGTGGCGGCACCTCCCGGAACGGTCGCAACAGCCCCGGCCAGCGCCTGGGCGTCAAGCGATACGCCGGCGAGTCGGTTTCTGCCGGCACAATCCTCGTGCGCCAGCGGGGAACCCCGGTCAAGGCCGGTACCAACGTTGGCATCGGCAAGGACCACACGCTGTACGCGCTTGTCGACGGCGAGGTGGCGTACGACCAGTTCAGCAAGGAACGCCGACGCGTGAGCGTGCGCCCGTTCGCAGAATCCTCAACCTAGCGCGCGAGAGAATCCGATGAAGCCCGGCATCCATCCCGAATACCACCCGGCCGAGGTCGTGTGCACATCCTGCGGTACCAAGTACGACGCGGTGGGCTCCACGCTGCCGGGATTCAAGCTGACGATCTGCGGCAAGTGCCACCCGTTCTACACGGGTGAGCAGAAGATCGTCGACACCGAGGGACGCGTCGAGCGCCTCATGCGTCGCTACAAGCTGGCCGGGACCCCGAAGTCGTAGTCCAGCTTCCGCTGGACATCTAGATGCCCAGAGAGTTCCATTACGGTGGCCAGGCGGTCATCGAGGGCGTGATGATCCGCGGCCGCACGCGGGCCATCCTCGCAGTGCGCCGCCCGGACCATGCGATCGAGACCCGGGGTCTGCAGATCCCGACCTGGGCATCGGGCAAGGTCCGTGCTGTCCCGTTCGTGCGAGGCGTCCTGGTATTCGCCGAGACCCTGGTCGTCGGGATGCGGGCGCTGACCCTGTCGGCATCGCTGTCGACCGACGACGGCAAGGACGAGGCGCCGATCTCGCCCCTGGCCATGGCAATCACGATGACGCTTGCCATCGGTTTCGCCATCGTGCTGTTCTTTCTCGTCCCGCTGTTCGTCTCGAAGGGCCTGGAGTCGGCCGGGATCGGCGAGTTTGCGGCCAACGTCGTCGAAGGCGCTCTTCGCCTTGCTGCGTTCGTCGGTTACATCTTCCTGATCGCCCGCATCAAGGACGTGCAGCGCGTCCTTGCCTACCACGGCGCCGAGCATATGACAGTGGCCGCGCACGAAGCCGGCGCGCCGCTGGACCTCGAGAATGTGCGGCGCTTCCCGCGCGCACATCCGCGCTGCGGAACGGCGTTCCTGATGACCGTCATGGTCGTGTCAATCGTCGTCTTCCTGTTCGTGCCCCGCGAGCCGCTGCCTCTCGTGATCGCCTCGAGGGTCTTGCTCGTACCTGTCATTGCCGCCATCAGCTACGAGATCATCCGGTACGCCGGCCGCCATCCCCAAAACCCCTGGGTGCGCGCGCTCACCGGGCCCAACCTGTTGCTGCAGAGCCTGACGACGCGTGAGCCCGACGACGACCAGGTTGAAGTGGCAATCTGCGCCATGAAGGCAGCGATAGCGCTCGATGGAGTGGCGCCAACCGCGCAGCAGGCTCAGCAGGAAACCGCTCCGATCGCCGGGTCGGGGTCGTCTTAGAGCTGTCCTAAGAAGTCGAGTCGTCGACCGCCAGCCGTCAAGGGACGTCCGGGCGGTCCGGGGGCGACCCGGTGGAACCGATCCGCCGCCTGGCGAGCTCCTTCCAGACCATGTTGGGGTCCAGTCCCGCGGCCGAGGTCAGCACCAGCACGTTGTAGAAGAGATCCGCCATCTCTTCGGCCAGCCTGGCGGGCCGCGAACCGAGGCCTGCAATCGCCGTCTCGCCCGCCTCCTCGATGACCTTCTGGGCGATCCGCTCCTTGCCCTCGGCGAAGAGCTTCGCCGTGTACGACCCCTCGATCGGATTCTTGCGCCGGTCTTCGATCACGCTGAAGAGCTCGTCCAGTACGCCGGGACCGGATGCGCGCTCCGCGGCGGCGGCATCCACATTCCGGGGATCGTGAAAGCACGAGCGTTCGCCCGTATGGCAGGCAGGCCCGGTCGGGTCGACCTTCACGAGCAAGGTGTCGCTGTCGCAGTCGGCGGTCACCGATTTCACTTTCAGGAAATTGCCCGACGTCTGGCCCTTGTGCCACAACTCACGCCTGGAACGGCTGAAGAACCATACGTCGGGGCCGTCCAGGGTCTTCTTGAGCGCCGCTGCGTCCATGTACGCAAGCGTGAGGACCTCGTGCGTGGTTGCGTCCTGGAC
>JACPRT010000190.1 GCA_016189845.1 Chloroflexota bacterium
ACCTTCCAGTGCGGCCGCGGGTTGATCTGCCCGCTCGAAAGCCCGCGTATATACCCGCGCAACGGATTGGACACGCCGTGGGTGTCGGCGCCCCGGACGTCGGCGTACACGAGCACCTCCGCTCCCCAGGCCGCGTCCCGCTCCGGCACCCCGACTTTCATGAACATCTGCCTGACGGTGTCCCTGAGCGGCTCCGGCTTCACGCGGACCGCAATGTCGTCGGGGACCAGGAAGTGCTTCAGCATGCGTTCTCTCCCATCCGGATATCCCGTGCCGTTGCGAGGAGCATGGCCCAGGAAGTGAGATTACACAAGATATGTGATGATGCGGCCCTCAGTTCCACAGTCGATATGGAGCAGCGAAATGCCGCGTATAAACAAATGCATCGAGCTACTGGAGCAGGGCCAGCCGGTGTTTTCGACCGGCGCGTCTGAGCTGTCGTACGACGCCGGCAGGGCGCTCGCGAAAACCGAGGCCGACTTCATCATGATCGAGTTCGAGCACCACGCCTTCGACATGGTCGGCCTTTCGAAGTTCATGAAGGGGCTCAAGGACGGCGGCCCCACCGCCAGCGGCCACCTCACCCCGGCCGTCGTAACCTCGCTGCCTTCGAACGCGACCACGCGCGAAGAGGTGCTCGCGAACGCCTGGCAGACTCGCCACGTGCTGGCCACCGGGGTGCACGGGATCCTGCACACGCACGTACGCGACCCCGAAGCGGCGAAGGCATTCGTGGCGACCGCGCGCTTCCCGTTTCAGACGCTCGGCAGGCCGACGATACCCGAAGGGCTCCGTGGCGGCGGCGGCCAGGGCAGCCCGGCGCCGATCTGGGGCGTGACTCCGGACGAATACGTGGAGATAGCCGACCCGTGGCCACTGAACCCGAGGGGCGAGCTGATTCTTGGCGTCATGATCGAAGACCGGCACGGTCTGACTGTGGCCGACGTCATCGCATCGACGCCGGGGTTCTCGTTTGCGCAGTGGGGACCCGGGGACATGGGGATGTCGTTCGGGTATCCGGCCGCGCACGATCCCCCGTACCCGCCCGAAATGGAGGCCGCCCGGAACACGGTGAAGGCCGCCCTGGACAAAGCCGGCGGATTCTTCTTTGGCAGCTGGAACGACAGGAGCATGACAGAGGAGCAGATCGCCGAGCACATGATCAACAAGATCGGCTTCCGGATGATGGGGATCAGGAACCGGACGTTCCTGACCCAGGCCCGCAAGATCACGGGCAGGACGATGCCGGTCTAGTCAGGGCCAGGCGGGGCGCTGGTGCGGCCCATCTCGTCGACGACGAGGTTCGAAGGCCTGAGCCCGTTCCGAGTTGTGAACTCGAGCCGGTTGCCCTCGGGGTCGTGCACGTAGAACGCCCGCTGGCCGTCGGCCGCGCGCAGCCAGATCATGCCGCCGCCTTCCTGGTTCGGGATGGCAGAGTGTAACCGCGCCGGTGCTCCGTGAGGCTCTGCTACCATCCCGGCGAGTATCCCGCCCCAGGCGCAAACGGAGGCACAGACCGATGGCGTTCAAGCTCGGCTACTCGACCTACGCGCTTCACATGGTCGACCCGTTCGAGGCCCTGCAGAAGATCAGGCAGACCGGCTACGACAACCTCGAAGTCTGCGTCTCCGATGACTGGCCGACCGCCCCGCGCCGGTTCGGGGCAGGTTCTCAGCGCAAGCTTGCCACGCTCTCGAAAAGTCTCGGGTTTCCGTCGCCGATCCTGTTCGGCGGCATCGACGTCTGCGCTCGCGAAGGCGAGCGGGCTGCCATGATGGAAAAGACTCTGGCGAAGTTCGAGATGGCGAAGGCGCTCCACTACGACGACACGCCGGTCCTCATCACGACCACGGCGGGCCAGCACCGCCCCGGGTGGGAGCAGGGCAAAACGGAGATACGCGACGCGTTCTTGCGGCTGGGCGACGCCGCGGCGAGACACGGCGTCACGATCGCGGTGGAGGCCCACGCCGGCACCGACTTCGAGACGCCGGAAAAGGCGGTTTGGATGATGGAGCACACCAGGCATCCCAACCTGAAGCTGGACCTCGACATCAGCCACTTCGTGGTCGAGGGCGCCGACATGGACCACAGCGTCGACATCTGCGCGCCCTACTCCGTCATGGTCCACGTCAAGGAGGGCCGGAAGGTCGATGGCGAAGTGCAGTTCCGCTTGACCGGCGAAGGCCTGCTCGACCTCCCCGCGTTCCTGCGGGCGCTCACCCGCAACGGGCTGGAGCGCCTGCCGGTCTACGCCGAGGTCAGCGTCCAGCAGTCACGACGGCCCGACTACCACCCCTGGCGGACCGCAAAGTTCTGCTACGACGCCCTGGACAGGGGGCGGAAGACGGCCGCCGCGTAGCGGCGTCGGCTCTCCGCCTTACCTGAACACGCAACTAGCGCTTGATGATCCCGATGTCGGGCTTGTCGCGCAGCACCTGGTGTTGCTTCGGGCTGTTGACGTTGGCGTCGCTATACCACAGCACGCCGTCCTTGATCGACAGGCCATGCGGCGCCGGCGCATCGGGCGCGAACTCGATCTTCTCGACTTCCGCGCCGGACTCGATGCTGTACTTGATGATCACCTTGTCGGACGTGTGAGCGCACCAGATCCCGTCGCCGTCCCTGGCGAGACCGTGCAGGCGCTCCGTCTTGACCTCGAGCCGGTTGATTACCTTGAAGTCGTCCTCGGGGTCGCAGAGCAGGATGGCTTTGGGATTGAAGCCGGTGACCCAGATCTTGCCGTTGTCCCATTCGATCCCGTGGATCCCGCCGCCGTCCGGTGTCCGCCAGCGGTTCACGAACTCGCCCGTCCGCGGGTTCAGCTTGTAGATCCAGCTGACCTTCGTGTCGGTGTCACGCTTCTCCCGCCGGCTGTTCTGCCCGTTCGAGGCGGTCCAGAGGTAGCCGCCGCCAAACGTGATTCCCGAGCCGTTGGCGGTTGGCGTCATGAACGAGCGAATCACATAGCCGTCGTCGTCCAGCAGGTAAACGTAATCGGAGTACTGGTCGATGACGTAGAGGCCTTCGTCGGTCCACTGGAGCCCGTTCGGCATCTTGCACGGCGGGTGGAAAGTGCTGATCGTCTGCACTGACATGCTTGAATTCTCCTCACCCAGTTCTGCTACGAGGCGCTCGACAGGGCCCGCAAGTCGGCGGGCGGTTTCGACTCCGCCTCGTAGGTCATCCGATACAACCGGCTGTAGAGGCCGTCTCGGGCCAGCAGCTCGTCGTGCGTCCCGATTTCCACGATCTGACCGTTCTGCAGGGCAACAATGCGGTCGGCGCCGCGGATCGTGGAGAGCCTGTGGGCGATCACGAACGCGGTACGGCCCTTGAGAAGACGCTTGAGCGCCTTCTGGATCACCGCCTCAGTGGTGCTGTCGACCCTGGCGGTAGCTTCGTCGAGCACCAGTATCCGGGGGTCGGCCAGGATCGCCCGCGCGAAGCTGATCAACTGTCGCTGGCCGAGCGAGAGGTTCTGCCCGCGCTCGACAAGCTGCGCGTCGTATCCGTCCTCGAGCTGCATGATGAACCCGTGGGCGTCGACCGCCTGCGCAGCCTGGACCACGTTGTCGTCGGTGGCCTCCGGCCGGCCATACCGGATGTTGTCGCGGATCGATCCCGAGAACAGGAATGGGTCCTGCAGCACGACCCCCATCTGGCGGGCGAGCGACTGCCGGCGGACCTGTCGCACGTCCAGGCCATCGACCCTGACGCTGCCGGACGTGACGTCATAGAGCCGCGCTACCAGCGCCGTCATCGTCGTCTTGCCACTTCCCGTCGGCCCGACCAGGGC
>JACPRT010000191.1 GCA_016189845.1 Chloroflexota bacterium
GTGGTTCCAACGATATCGTTCGTTGATCTGAATATGGTCATAGTTGTCCAGCCAGTATAGGCAGGGCGCCGGTCGGCAAGATAAGAGCGGGCATAACCGACGCGGTGCGCCTGGGCGGGGAGGTCCCTTCGACGGCGACACAAAAACTAGTATCGGATTTCGCGCCAGATAGATGTCGGGTCGCCCTGGGGCGCAATCCCCAGGGCGACCCGACTATCAAATCCCGGAGCGGGCAAAAAGCAATGGGACGCGCATTTGCAGGCATGGCGAGGCGTTTGGGCATATGGTCGGCCGAAGAGTTCGAGGCAAAAGGACGCGAAGCGGCGAGGGGCGACTACCCCTCGCCGCTGAAAGTCAGCCAGGAGGCGCAGCGGGGACCCGAGGCGCCTCGCTGACCGGTAGCCTGGTCACGTCCGCAGCTTGCGGGCGACGACGCTTCAGCTGCGTTGCAAACGCAATGCGGAAGAGCCCTGCGCCCGACTCACGGACCTATGACTTTACGGCGCCGACGCCGTTGACCGATGCCGTCTGCTGGTCGAGGACGTCGATGCCCTTGCGGACCTGGCCGAGGACTTCGGCGACCCGCTCTTCGAGCGCGAACAGCACCTCTCGGGCGTAGTCGTCGGCGCCCTTGCGCCGTGCCATGGCCTCGCTCTCGGCTGCGATCACGATCTTAGCCTTCGACTCATCCTTCGCCTTGGCCAGGATCTCGTTCGCCTTCGCCTCGGCCTCGGCCAGGATGTCCTTGGCGCGCTGCTCTGCGACGACCAGCACGTTCGTTTGCTCGATCATCTTTCGCGCCTTGTCGGTCGCCGATGCGATGGCCGAACTGGTCTGCTCCTCGGCCATCTGGCGAATCGTGGCCGCCTCTTCGTCGGCATAGCCACGGATGCGGCGCGCTTCGAGCTCGGCCTGCTTGATGACGCTCTCCCTCTGCCGGAGGACGGTGTTGGCGTCGGCGATTTCGGCCGGGAGCTCCTCACGCATGGCCCTGGCGACGGCCATGAACTTGTCCAGGTTCACCAGACACCGGGACGTCCCCGGTACCTTGCCTCCCTGTACGAGGTGTTCCAGTTCGTCGAGCTGTTCGTAGATCCTCATCATTGCCCCCTTTTAGGCGCTGCCTGCCGTTCCGACGCGCTACTCAGCGGCCGACTCGGTCAACCTGACGCTTACAGCCTTCGCCACGTGGCGAGGCACGAATGCTGCGATGTCGCCACCGAGGGCGGCGATCTCCTTGACGCGGCTGGAGCTCACATACTGGTTGTCCTGCGAGCTGATCAGGCAGACGACCTCTACGTCCGGGCTTATGCGCCAGTTCATCAGCGCCATCTCCCGTTCGTATTCGAAGTCGGCTCCGATGCGCAGGCCACGCACGATCACCGCCGCACCGATCTCCTTTGCAAAATTGACCGTGAGCCCGGAGTACGACCGCACTTCGACGTGCGGCGCGTCCCTCAGCGCCTTCCGCAGCATTTCGACGCGCTCCTCGAGGGTGAACATCAGTTTCTTGTGCGGCAGGTCGTAGACGGCCACGACCAGCTGGTCGAACAGCTTCGCAGCCCGGCGAGCCATGTCGACATGGCCGTTGGTCACCGGGTCGAAAGTCCCCGGGAAGACCGCCTTAACCACCCGGCCCGTCCTTCGCGGCGTTCTCCGTTCCTTCTGCCCCGCCCTCGGCCCTGTATACCGTCACCGCGGTGTCCCCGTAGACTCGCCGGTCGACTTGCCGCAGGCCCGGAAGCGCACGCGGGAGCATCCGCCGCTTTCCGTGCTCTGCAAACACCGTGGCGCCGGGCGCCAGGCGCCCGCGGACCGCAAGCGACTCGAAGAGCCCCGCGAAGGGGTCGTCCGCGTATGGCGGATCGGCGAAGACGAGGTCGAACCTGCCTTCCAGCCTGCCTGCGATCTTCTCCGCGACCCCGCGATGCACTTTTGCTCGCTCCTCAAAGCCGAGGCTGGCCAGCGATTTGCGGATCGCCTCGCACGCCCTCTCATCCCGCTCCACGAACTCGACCCATGCCGCGCCGCGGCTCAGGGCTTCCAGCCCGAACGCCCCGGTCCCGGCATAGAGATCGAGCACTCGCCTCCCCGCTGCCCCGTCCGGGCCGAGCATCGAAAACAGCGCCAGGCGCACCCGGCCCGAGGTCGGCCGGATGCTCTTCAGGTGGTGCCGGAGTCTTCGACCGCCGGCCTCTCCGCCCCCGATTCGCACAGACCGTTCCCCGAGCGCAAATCGCCCGTCACGCAACAGCAGGTCGATTATTCCGGCCCACAGGCTGCGGCTTCAATGTGAACCCGCGCCGCGATTCGCGGTGTTTGCGAGGCGCCCACGCGTATACTCACGGCATGAACCCGTCCCAGCAAGAACCTGCCGTTCCGCCGGCTGCGCAGGAAGCGGGCGTCGCCGAGGCCAGGCTGATCCA
>JACPRT010000029.1 GCA_016189845.1 Chloroflexota bacterium
GGTCCGAGATGAAGCTCGACGAGGCACGCACGCTGTTCCAGCAGCACCGCATCGAGAAGCTACCCATCGTGGACGATCAGGACCGGGTCATCGGTCTGATCACCGCCAAGGACCTGGAGCTGGAATTCAGACACGGGAGCGCCGCGCTCGACGCGAAGGGCCGGCTGCGCGTGGCGGCCGCGGTGGGCGTGACCGGCGACTATCGCGAGCGCATTGAGGGGATGCGTGAGGTGGGCGTCGACGCCCTGGTAGTCGACATCGCCCACGGTGACTCGGACCTGATGCTGCAGGCGATCGAGGCCTGCCGGGACCTGGCCCCCGATGTGGACGTCGTGGCCGGCAACGTGGCGACGGCGGACGGTGCTCGAGCCCTGTGCGATGCGGGGGTGGATGCCATCAAGGTCGGCGTTGGGCCGGGCGCCTTCTGTGTCACCCGGCTCGTCGCCGGAGTCGGCGTGCCACAGCTGACCGCCGTCCTCGATTGCGCACGTGTGGCGTCCGAGCGAGGGGTGCCGGTGATTGCCGATGGTGGGATCAGGCATTCCGGTGACATCGCGAAGGCGCTGGCGGCGGGCGCTTCCACTGTGATGCTGGGCAGCCTGCTTGCCGGGACGGACGAGAGTCCGGGGATGATGATCGACCGGGGCGGAAACCGGCTGAAGGTGGGGCGCGGGATGGCTTCGCTGGAGGCCGCGGCCGACCGGATGTACCGGGATGACCCGACGCGGGGCTGGGCCGCCTGGGACCAGAATTCGCCGGACACGGCCGCCGAGGGCGTTCAAGCCGCGGTGCGATACCGTGGCCCGGTAGCCGATGTCGTCGCACAGCTCCTCGCGGGGCTGCGCTCAGGCATGAGCTATTGCAACGCCCACAGCATCAAGGAGTTGCAACGGAACGCGACGTTCGTTCGCGTTACCCAGGCAGGACGCCGCGAGGGTGGCCCCCACGACGTCGAGTTCTGAGCAGAACCAAGTGCGAGTCGCACTACAACTTGCCGGAAGTCATCGTCCGTGAGCGCTTCGAATATTTCGGCTTTCCGGAGGGTCTCGCGTTCGGCGCGGGTGAGCCCCACGCCGGGCGGAACGACGAGGACCGGAAACCCGGCGGAGCGAATGACGCTGTCGGTCACATTGCCCAGCACGAGACGTTTCAGACCGCTCAGGCCGCGGGTGGCCATGACGACCATCGGCGTCGCCTGCTGGCGAGCGAAGCGAACGATCTCCACTGGCGGCGGACCCACGGGCGTGTCGGCGACGGCATCCAGGCGCTGCGTTCTGGCCCGATCGGCGCTTATCCACCGGCTCATCTCGGAGGGGGGACGGGAAACGTCCACAACTGTCTGAAGCCGAAATAGAGAACGCCGCTTCGGGAGTTTGCGGGTACCAGGAAATCGACCACGATAGAACAACTCGCCAGCACCTCGACTTGCAGGTCCCCCAGTTTTGTCAGGCGTAGCCACCGTTCTCCAGCCATGATCGTCACGCCCCGTGGTTGCGGATCGAATTCCACGGTGGAAGTCAGCGGGTCAGGCAGTACCCAGAGGTCACTCAGTTGAAACCGTCGTGGGCCGGCTTCCCGAGCGCCCAGGCTTGCCTGGATCGCAAGCCGAAGGGTGAGCTGCGAGGAGGTGCTGGTCAAAAAACCGGTGCCCGGTTCAACAACACGTACTCCCACAAGCGTTAGTTCGATCCCGTCGATGGCGCTTCGCGCGATTGGCGATGCCGATGCCTCCGCCGCCGTATCGCACGCCTGAACCGGTGGCGAGGCGCTCGTCCACGTGGCGGAAACGCCTGCCTGGGGTTCTGCTGCTGTTGGAATGCTTGGTTCGGCCGTCAGTCTCGGGGCAATTTGCTCAGCTCTCGGAGGTGATCCTGGCGATGTTTCTAACGAGTGCGGTCCGATGAAGAGGCTCATCACCAAGAAGAGACCGAGTCAAGACCACACACGCCACCGTGCGCCGAGGGCCGCTTCTCAGGTTGGCCAGGATCAGCCACAGGCCTGCAAGCGCGCTGACCAGAAGGCTGGCCATGGCCAGGTACGTAATCATGCCGGTTCAAAGCCACTTAGCCTTCACGGTCCACAACCGTTCAGCGTGGCACTGCTATCGGTGCGGCCGCCGCTCGCCCCGACCTCGATCCAAGGCGGGGATGGAGGGCGGCGGGTACCCCGCCCACTCCTCGACAAAGTCGAGAACGTCGGAGAGGCTACGGAACGCCCGGCCCTGGCCGGACTGGACATGGAGGATGTGCCAACGCCATTCAGGCACGGCCGAGCCGCCTCGCTCCAGCCACAGCCGCATCACGAACGAGACGTGCTCAGCGTGTGTTCGCTCGGGTTCCACCGTGGCCTCCAGCGCGACCCAGCGCCGCGCGTGGAGCCAACCATCCGCCGGTTACACGAGCGTTACACGGACCTCCGGACCGTCATTCGACCTCGATCGTGCGGTGGCCGTGCGGCCTCCCGGCGACACGCCTAGCGCCGCTCCATCGTTGCGAGGGCTGCCGCGTACGCCGCCCTGGTCTCAGAGGAGGGTTCGGCGCCGAGACCGTTCCGCAGCTCGCGCCTGCACACGTTGTACTGGTGCACGGCATCGGCCACGTGGCCGAGGTCGATGAGCAGCCGGATCAGCCTCCGGTGCACGTCCTCTCGAAGAGGGTCGACCCTCAGGGCGGCACGGCAGGTTTCGACGGCTCGAGGCAGCTCACCGCGCTGCGCTTCGATTCGAGCGGTTTGCCGGAGAAGATTCAGATACGTCTCCTTCAGGCGTTCCCGTTCCAGCAGACACCAGTCGCTGTAGGGTTCGTCCTCGAGGTAGTCGCCTTTGTACAGCCTGGCCGCCCGGCGCATCGCGTCGAGGGCCTCGTCTACCTTGCCTTCCCCCTCCAACACACCGGCCAACCGCGCGAGCGCCACAAACTCCTCGGCGTCCACCCACATACGTCGCGAAGGGTCGAGATAGACCATGTCGCCCGCCGAAACGAGCAGCTGCGAACCGTCCCGGCTCGCCGCGACCGTGAGACCGCGACGCAGAGCATGAAGCACGACTCGCAGGTTCGCCGCGGCACGCACCGGATCGGCCTCCGGCCATAGCACTTCAATCAGCGCTTCTCGGGGCACCGGCCGTCCCCGTTGGGAGACGAGGAACTTGAGCAGGGTCAGCGCCTTCAGACGTCCGAACACGTCGGGAGAGACGGGACCGCCGCGGCCGGCGAGCCGGAACGACCCCAGGCATTCGAACCTCAGGTCAGCCTGCTCCGCGGCAGTGGCGCGCCCGGCGGACCGGGCGAGGACCTGATCTCGCGCCAGCGCCCAGCTCAGATAGACCCCCAGGTGAACTGCAAGGACGTAAAGCCCTCGAAACGCCCGGACCAGGTCGAAATCGCCGCGCTTGCTGGCCACGCCGAGGGCGCCCGCGAGCTTCCCTTCGGCCAGCAGCGGCGCCCACAGGTACCAGGCGTAGCCCGTGCCTGCACGGGCGCCAAGCGGGGCCCGCCCAAGCA
>JACPRT010000192.1 GCA_016189845.1 Chloroflexota bacterium
CTTCAGATGATCGTGGCGACCCCGGACTTCCAGTACTGCTAGGGAGACACCCATGAACCTGGTCGTGATCCAGCTGTCGGGTGGCAACGACTACCTGAATACGGTTGTGCCGTTCAACGACGCCCGGTACTACGAGTACCGTCCCGTCATGGGCCTGAAGGGCGAGTCGGTCATCCCGCTCGATGCCAGAGTCGCCTTCAACTCCGAGATGCGACCGCTCAAGCGGCTGTTCGATCAGGGGAAGGTTGCCGTCATCATGGGCACAGGCTACCCGGAGCCCAACCGGTCCCATTTCAGGTCCATGGACATCTGGCACACCGCTGAGCCGTTCGCCAGCTCTGCAGAGGGGTGGCTGGGAAAGACCGCCAGCGTGATGGACCCGACGGGCGCCAACCCGGTGACCGCCGTGAATTTTGGGCGTGGCCTGCCGCGCGCGCTGGCATATCCGGGCGTATCCGTTGCATCGGTGGGCCAACTCGAAGCCTACGGCTTCCTGACCGGCATCGCCGGGGCAAAGAAGCGTGACGCCCTCCTCGACGTCATGGCCAGGATCTACCAACCGACCGACGAAGCCGGCTGGGTCTCCGCCAGGATGCTGGGCACCGGTCAGGGCGCACTGCGCGGGGCAGACGTCCTGCGGGAGGCGCCCGCGAAGTACTCATCGAACGTCGAATACCCGGCCGAGAACGCGATTGCGCAAAGCCTGAAGGGCGTTGCGCAGGTCCTGACCGCGGGTGTGGGCGCCCGGATCTTTTACGCGAATCACGGCAGCTTCGACACGCATACGAACGAGCTGGTCAATCACGCGAAGCTGTGGCGCGATCTCGCGGTGGCGGTAGAAACGTTCTGGCAGGACCTGGAGGAGCACCACGCGGCCGACGACACAGTGATCTTCATGTTCTCCGAGTTCGGCCGCCGCATCGCCGACAACAGCAGCGGGACGGATCACGGGTCGGGTGGCGTGTCTTTCCTGATCGGCAACCGCGTGAAAGGCGGGCTGCTCGGGGAGTACCCGAAGCTGGCGCCCGCCGACCAGCTCGACGGGGATGTCAGGTTCAACACCGACTACCGCCAGGTGTACGCGTCGATTCTCGACCAGTTCATGGACGTGGACCCCTCGGCCGTCCTGAACGCGAAGTTCGACCAGCTGCCGGTGGGACGATGACGCTCGCCAACTTCACCTACAGCCACACGATAGGCCTGGCGTCGTTCGAGGGCCGCGGGTTCATGAACCCGGTCGACATGCGGTTCGACAGCCGGCGAATGCTGTACGTGCTGAGCCGCTCCAACGCCCAGAACAAGGATGTAAGGGTCAGCGTCACCACGCTCGATGCCGATTACCAGTTCGAGTTCGGCCGGTGGGGCACGGAACCCGGCAAGCTGACCATGCCGACCGCGCTGG
Organism: Chloroflexota bacterium; assembly: GCA_016189845.1. Classification (GTDB taxonomy): domain Bacteria; phylum Chloroflexota; class Dehalococcoidia; order Lucifugimonadales; family Lucifugimonadaceae; genus VGZT01. Next base: position 1,403 of record JACPRT010000192.1, read on the forward strand.
CCATTGATGGAGACGACCGCGTCTACGTCTCCGACGAGCACATGAACAACGTTTCCGTGTTCGACCGCGACGGAAAGTTCATTCTGCGGTGGGGCGAGCAGGGCACCGGCCGCGGGGAGCTGAACCGCCCGTCGGGCCTGGCGTTCGATTCGGAAGGCAACCTGCACGTCGTCGACCATTTGAACGCCCGCGTCCAGAAGTTCACGCCGGACGGACAATTCTTGTCGAGCTTCGGGGAACCCGGCGCGGGCACCGGGCAGTTCAGCTATCCCTGGGGCATCGCGATCGACGCCGCGGACAACATCTGGGTGGCCGACTGGCGCAACGATCGGATCCAGAGGTTCGACAGGAGCGGCTCGTTCGTGGCTGCCCATGGTCGCACCGGTTCAAAGCCCGGCGAGTTCCGCCGTCCTGCCGGGATCGCCGTCGACGAACGGGGCGACGTCTACGTGGCAGACTGGGAGAACGACCGCGTCCAGGTGTTCAGCCCTGCCATGAAGCACCTGGAAACCCTCTGGGGCGACGCGACGCTGTCGAAGTGGTGCGAGGAGTTCCTGGCGGTCAACCCGGAGCAGCGGGACCAGCGACTCGCCAGCGGGATTCCGGGACACGAGGAAAAGCTCATGTGGCGTCCATCAGCGGTATGCACGACCCGCGACGGGCTGGTGCTCATCGCGGACAGCTGCCGGCACCGCATACAGATCTATCAGAGGGTGCTTGCCCCGGTTCCTGCCTGAGCGCTCTCGGGGCCGTCCCGCCCGGTCACTCGCCGCCGCCATCCACCCCTGTGCCACAGTCGGTATTCCGTGACGCCACCGCCGCCTGTAGCGTGGCGCGGGCGTAGCCAACCGTATACGCGAAGCCGGCGTACCTTCCCGAGGAGACCCCTTTGTAGGGGTGCTCCCGGTCGGCGTCGATCAGCGGCGGATGCTCCGGGTAGATGAGGCGCGGGTATCCCTGCCGTACCAGCTCCTTCATCACCGCAAACATGTCGACTTCGCCCTCATCGAGGAAGACTTCGGTGTACTTCAGCCTCGGTACGTGCGTCCGCACGTTGCGAAAATGCATGTGATTGATGCGGTCGCGCGAACCGAGGTAGCGGCACACTTCGAGCGGGTCTTCGCCCAGTTCACGGGTGACTCCACAATCGAACGTCATGCCGTTCGCCTTGCTGGGCACGATGTCGATCAGCCGCTTCCATCCCTCGAGGCTTCCCATGATCTGACCAGAGCCGCGGCTGGTAGGCGGCGGCGGGTCGTTCGGGTGCAACGCCATTCGGACGCCAGCCTCTTCTGCGACAGGGATGACAGCCTTGAGGAAATACGTGATGTTGGCCCACATCTGGTCCAGGGTGTGCGCCCCTTCCTCTGGCAGGGGCGGCAGGTCTTTCGCGCGGTCGTTGTCGAATGCCGTCAGCGCCGAGGCGCCGCGGCCGGGTTGCTCCGCGTAGCCCTCCGTGATCCGGTGGGCGTAGAAGTTGTATTCGACGACCGGCAGACCAGCCTTCCCGGCTGCCCGGACCGATTGCCGGACCTTGTCGATGTCTTCGTCGCGCTTCGGCCGGCCGAAAAGGGCGTTCGGGAAGCCAGAAATCATCATGTTCCCGAGCTTGAGGCCCGCGGTCGCGAGACGGTCCATCCGCGTCCGGATGTCCTTCTCGGTCCACGGAATGGGGCCTCCGCCCATGATGACGTGGTCGACGCCTAGCTGCTTTACCCGCCGCAGCGTCGAATCTTCGAGGTCGGTAATTGCCAGCGTCAGCTTCGGTCCTTCGGTCATTTCGCGAGTGGCTCCCTCATGTGTTTACAGTCTCTGGTCCCCAATCGCGTATTACGATTGCAGGATGATCCTTTTCGACCTGGCCAACTGGCGCAAGAAGCTCCGCAACCCCTCGGTCCCGTTTGTAGTCACGGTCCTGGTGATTCTCCTTCTGATCGTCGTGGGCGCAGTCGGCCCGTTCGTCTACCGCCGGGGGGTGGAAGGATACACCGCGGTACGGCGCCTCGACCGGCGGGAATTCCAGGAGCCGCCCGAAACCTGGATACGGCCATGGCTGATCACCAAGATTGAGCTGATGCGCGATGCGGAGCAGGTCCACCAGTGGTACCCGACCGATTTCGTCCACGAGGCCTGCTCCGAGGACTGGATCGGCGTCCTGCCGCACCAGAAGTATCGGACCGCCATCAGGTCCGCCTGCACCGATCTCCGCCGGATACAGACGGAGTATGCGTCGTCGTGCACTCCGGACGCCTGCCGCGTGCCGGATGAGGCGCGCGCCGAGCTCAACGAGGTTGAACGGCGGCTCAACAAGGCCTACGAGGGGGCCTTCACCCCGGTCGCTTCGAACGAGGAAGGCTAGCGCAACTCGCACTCGATCCCGGTCTCGGCGCAGTACGACTCGAACCACTCCACCACTTCGCGGTGGTAGGGAATCCCTCTGCTGGTCCGATCGACGAACTCTTCGTGCTCCGAGAGGCCCGGGTAGAGCACGCGATCGAACCCGGGCGCAGGCGGGCAGGTAGCGAATGCCTCGAGCATCCGGTCCATGTCGTCCTTGAACTTCTCGAGGTCGGTGAAAGCTTCGATCGAATAGGCCGCGAAGAAGCTGCCGCCAGCGTGTTCGAGCAACGGGCCCGGACCCATCGACGATAGCTCGTTGCACATGATCTCGTTCATGACCGCGAGGCCATAGGCCTTATGGGACCCGTTCTCGCGGGTCCCGCCGAACGGGAGCATGTAATAGGTGCCGGCGGTGGGCGCCAGTACCTCTTCCATGATGGCAGTGCCGTCCTTCTTCGCGATCCATCCCGGGAATAGCGTGTGACCGGTGCGACGCGCCAGCTCTATCTTGTTGCCTGCGACCTGGGTCGTGGCGACATCGAGCAGGAACGGCGGCATCTTGCGAGCGGGTGCGGCCCAGGCGATCGGGTTGGTCCCGAGCAGGGGCTTTGCGCCAAAGGTGGGCAGGGTCTGGTGCCCGCCACCGGCAGTCATCATGTGACCGATCATGTCGTTCTCGGTCGCCATGTATGCGTAGTATCCGCAGCCCGCCAGGTGCCCGGTGTTCATGAGCGATACGGCGCCGATCCCGTGCTGCCTGGCCTTTTCGATGGCCATGTTCATGCACCAGGCCCCGACTTCCGTTCCGAGCGCGAGGTCGCCGTCGACCCGGGCCGTAGTGCTGGTCTCCTTCAGGATTTTTGGCCTCGGCCTGGGGTTCAGTTCCTTGTTTGCGTACTGGCGAACGTAGCGCCTGAGCCCGTTCGACACGCCGTGGGACTCGACGCCTCGAAGGTCGTTCGTGATCAGCACCTCGGCGCTTGCCCTGGCGCCTGCCGCGCTCACGCCGGAGTGACGCAGGACCGCCTCCGTGACCTTCCTGGCCCTCTCCTGCTTCACATACACACGGTCCGCTTCGGGGACCTTGAACCGTTCGAGCATCCAGAAGTCTCCTTTTTCGGGAGCGCCGGTTGGTTTCAGGGAACGCTAGTTGACCACGTTCTGAGGCTTGCCGTCGAGGAACGCGAGCACGTTCTCGACCACGCCCTCGTTCAAAAGCTCGAGGCCTTCGGGCGTCA
>JACPRT010000193.1 GCA_016189845.1 Chloroflexota bacterium
AGCCGATCAAGCGGAAGATTGGCAAGAACGCCGACCCCTGGAACTCCAACAACCGCATGCGTTGAGGAACGTTCGCAGGTGCCCGCTGACGACAGACGAATGATGGATTCCCGTGGGCGCGGTGGTCGCTGGAAACCTGGCGAGACCGCCGTCCTCCGGTTCGTCTGGCAACGGACCGTGCTCTACGCCTGGCCCTGCCACGTCATCCTGGACTCCGCGGACCTGGTCGTGCTGTTCGTGCCGGACAAGACTGAGTACAAGCGCAGCAGCCGTATCGACGGTGGCCGCCCCCTTCTTCTTGCGCCATACGTCACGGGCGAGGATGCCCTGTGGCGACGCGACTTTCTGCGACTAATGTTCCCGGGTCATGCGTATTCGATCTGGCTGTTGTGGGACGTAGAACCGAGGCGGCTGGTCTGCTGGTACGTCAACCTGGAGTCGCCATTCGTCAGGACACGAATCGGCTTCGATACGACCGATCACGAATTGGATGTCGTGATCAGACCGGACCGCACGTGGCACCTCAAGGATGAGGACGAACTCGATGCGATCGTTCGCGGAAGTCTAATTCCGGAACAAAGCGGCAGAGAGATCCGTCAGACGGCAAGACAGGTGATCGATCTGCTCGAGCAGGGCAAGAGTCCGTTTTCTGATCGATGGGAGAGTTGGGTGCCCGACCCTGGCTGGCCCGCCCCGAAATTGCCAGCGAACTGGGCCGAACTGGAATAGCCAGAACTCGAGGACTGAGCCTCAGCGGTAGCTGATGGTCTCGCCGCCATCGACTGGGATGGTTCCCTATAATAGTCATGATGACTAATAGGTCAATATGATCCACACGGAGAGGTTTGTCGTGCGAAAAGTTAGCGCAGCAGAAGCGAAGGCGCACCTTTCGGCGCTGGTCGCCGAGGTAGCCTATGGGGGGCAGCACGTCGTGATCGAGCGACGTGGAAAGGCTATCGCGGCCTTGGTCAGCATCGAAGACCTGGACCGGCTGGAACACGAACGGGCCCGGTCGGCTCGCCCCCAGGGGGCGCTGGCACTCGTTGGCGCCTGGCGCGACATACCTGACAGAAAGCTCGACGCGTTGTTGTCGGACATCTATGCAGCGCGTCAGCGGGATACTGGCCGTCCCGTAAATCTGGAGGCCTGATGTACCTCCTCGACACGGACATCCTCAGCAATCTGGTGAGACGTACGCCGTCGACCGCTCTGATAGCGAAGCTGGCGTCGGTTCCCGCCGAAGAGCAGTTCACATCGAGCATCACGTTCGGCGAACTGATCTATGGGGCTTTTCGTCTTGGACCACAAGCGGGGCCACTGCTCGAACGGATTGAGAGCGCATTGATTCCAAACCTCGCTGTTCTCCCATTCGATGCGATGTCAGCGCGCCGGTACGGTCAGGTCAGGGCCGAGCTTGAGAGCCATGGAACGCCCATCGGAGACGCCGACCTTCGGATCGCTGCGATCGCCCTCGTGCGCGGGCTGACGGTCGTCACGGGCAACATGCGTCACTTCCAGAGGGTGCCCGATCTGGCCGTCGAGAATTGGCTCGCTTAGGATCGTTGGCGATCGCTCCGGGCTATCGGTAGCTGATCGTCTCGCCGCCGTCGATCAGGATGGTCTGCCCGCGGATCATCCAGGCATCCTCGGTACAGAGCCAGGCCACGACTTTTGCGACGTCCTCCGGGGTCACGGCCCGGCCCGCGGGAGTAGACCGCGAGGCGATCTGCTTCACTGCTGCCGAATCGGGAAAGGCTTCGAGAGCGTCCGTCTGGACGAAACCAGCCGAGACGGCGTTTACCGCGATCTGCTTCGGGGCGAGCTCGATCGCCAGATAACGGGTCAGGGCTTCCAGGGCCGCCTTGGAGACACCGACCGCGAAGTAGTCGGGCAGGACCCGGGTCGAGCCGGGACTGGATATGTTAACGATGTGGGCGCCGACTGGCATGACCTTGGCGGCCTCGACAGCGCACAGCCATGGCGCCCGCGCATTGATGTCGAGCGTCCAGTTCCAGTGTTTGGGCTCAAGCTCGGTGGCGGGCCGCATCACACCGGAAGCTGCGTTGTTGACCAGAATGTCGAGCTTGCCGAGATCAGACACGACCTTGGAAATTAGCTCCGGGACGGTTTCGGGTTCGCCGAGGTGGGCGCGCACGCGCAGGCATCGCACACCCTTGGCTGTGATCTCCGCCTCGGCCGCGCGGGCGGCGTCGTGATTTCGGAAGTAGTTAAAGGCGACATCTGCGCCACGGGACGCCAGTTCAAGGCAGATGGCTCGGCCGATGCCCCTGGAGCCACCAGTGACGAGAGCGACTTTGCCCTTAAGGGATGTCATCGAAAACAGCTGGAGGTCGTCATTGGGAGGGACGAAGGTTCTAGAGGGCCTAGATCGCCATGCCGCCGTCGACCCGCAGGACCACACCTGTGATGTACCGGGCCTCCTCACGCGCGAGGAAATCCGCGGCGGAGGCGACCTCGTCGGGGGTGCCAAATCTGCCCATGGGGACCCACGTGAGGATCTTTGCCTTCAGCTGCGGCGAGAGCACGTCGACAGTCGCCGTCTCCACGTATCCGGGCGCGATCGTATTCACGGTGATGCTGCGGGTAGCCAGTTCCTTGGCGAGGCTGTAGGTGAGGGAGTGGATGGCCCCCTTCGATGCCGAATAGTTGGCCTGACCGACGTTTCCACGCAGGCCGACCACCGACGAGATGTTGATGATCCGGCCCCATCGCCCTTTCAGCATGCCTGGCACTGCCAGCTTGCAGCACCAGTAAGTGCCCTTGAGATTCGTGTTGATGACGGCGTCCCAGTCCTCGTCCTTCATCCGGATCAGCAGAGTGTCCCTGATGATCCCGGCATTGTTGATCAGAATTTCAACCGGACCGTGGGCGTCTTCCGCGGCCTTGAACATCGCCTCCAGCTCACCCTTGACGGCGACATTGGCCTTGAGAGCGATCGCCGCTCCGCCATTCTTGCGGATCGCGGTGACGACCTCGTCGGCATCCTTCGGATGCGAGTTGTAGTTCACGACCACCCGGTGGCCCGCAGCCCCCAGACGCAGGGCAATCGCCCGGCCAATCCCTCTCGACGCGCCAGTGACCAGAGCGCTTCGTGGCGTATCAGGCAACGCCGTTGCCCAGCTTGCCCCGAAGGCGTGCTATCTCCTTCGCAGCCTCATCGACGAAGCCGCCGACCACCGCCTTGCGGGCGGTCTGGATTGCGTTAGCGACAGCGGCGGCCTTCGCCCGTCCGTGCCCCACGACCGCCACACCCTTCACACCCAGCAGGGGTCCGCCGCCGTATGCCTCGACCCGGTTGGTCAGGTCGAAGATGCGACGCGCTAGCTTCTCGACCTCATCGCCGGACAGCTTGTCCTTCAGCTGTGCGCGCAAGTCCCCGGCCAACGCTTCGCCGAGACCCTCGGTCAGCTTCATCACGACGTTGCCTGAAAAACCCTCGCATACGACCACCTCCGCCTTGCCGAACGGCAGATCGTGGCCTTCGACGTTCCCGATGAAGTTCAGGCCGCTCTGCTTCAGCAGTGGAGTTGTCTCAAGCACGAGCTTGTTGCCCTTGCCCTCTTCTGCGCCCACGCTCAGGATTGCCACCCGCGGGTTCTCGACGCCGTCGAGCAACCTCGACATCACCGTCCCAAGCGCCGCGAAGTCAGCCAGCTGCCTGGCCTTGCATTCCACATTCGTGCCGACGTCGATGATGATCGTTTTCGGCGCTGTCCCAATCAGCGGCCCGCCAAGCGCGGCCCGGTCGATTCCCTCGAACGTGCCAAACAGCACCGTCGCTGCGGCGATCGTGGCGCCCGTCGACCCCATGCTGACGACCGCCTTCGCCTTGCCGGCCTTGACCGCGCCCGCGGCCACGAAGACCGACGCCTTCGGCTTGCTACGGAAGGCCATCGCAGGGTGCTCGCCCTCGCTGACCACACCCTCGGACGGTACGACCTGGATCGGGAGCCGTTCGGCGCCCGCGTGCTTGGATAGCTCGGCCTGTAGCGCTGCAGGGTCACCGACCAGTGCGATGGCGACCCCACCTTGCTTCACGGCCATGATTGCGCCGGCAACCGTCTCTGCAGGCGCGAAATCGCCCCCCATTGCATCCAGGGCGATCGGAACCATGTCCGCAGGTCTCGTCAATCCCGCATTCCTCCTAAGCCGGCTTCAAAGCAACGAATGCCTGGCCCGAAACCGCCTCCGAGCCATCCGGTTTGATCACCGCGATCCGGTACTCCACCCAGCGCCTGCCCGGTTCGTCAGTCGCGGCGACCGCTTCGCCGGTCACACGCACCCTCTCGCCGGGGTACACGGGCGCCTTGAGGCGAACCTTGAGCCTGCCGCTCGACGGCCATTCCCTCGGGAACGCCGTGCTCATCATCTCCGATACGAACGCGAGCACAAGCATACCGTGTGCGATACGCCTTCCGAACTGAGTCCCGGCCGCATAGCGTTCGTCGAGATGGATCGGGTTGAAGTCGCCGGCGGCCTCCGCGTAGGCCTGGACCTGGTCCTGCGTGACTTCTTTCGTGACTTCGGCCAGCCGGTGGCCGACCTGGATGGTCATGAGCCGGACGTCTCCGTTCTGTTCACGCCGGCACGATCACTGTGCTTGACGACGACGCCAGCATCTGCCCCCTGGCGTCGTAGAAAGTGGTGTCAACGGTCGCGAACCGCGAGCCTCGCCTGACCGCGTTGCTCTTGAGCACTGCGTCGGCGAATACGGCCACCCCGACCCGTACCGGGCGGACGAACTCACATTCTTGAGCCGCATGAATCGTCCCCGCGGCGAGGCCAAGCAGCTTGATCATGTGGCTGAGACCGGCGGCGACGACCGCCATCGGCGGCACGAGCCGCTCGGGGCCCGGGGACGCCACCGGCGAAGAATCCCCGACGGCCCGCACGTAATCGGCAATGTCGGCGTCGCCGAACGTGAACTGGTAACGCGGGAACCGGTGCCCCGCAAAAAGTTCTCCGAGATTCACGGAGTCAGATTGTATCCGCCTGCTGCTCTTCGTCGCGTCCGCCCCGCAAGGCGTCGGCTTCGTCGAGGAGATGGCGGGCCATCTCGAACGCCTCCGGATTTCGAAAATCCAGCTGGGATAGCGCGAGCACCCGGTAGAGCAGACCGGTGGATACGACGGCCTCCGACGCCTGGCCCAGTGGAGGGACTCTTACGCCGAGGGCATCCGCAATCGCAGTCGCCGCCCGCATCCCGCTCCTGTTGAGATACACCTTTGTCAACAGGCGCCTCTCGTGTATGAGCGACACGCCGCTCCGGGTCTGGCGCAGGTGCACGCGCACGTGGGCACGCGGCCGGTCGATCAGCTGGTAGGCGTAGTCGAGCGCCTTGGCTCTGCTGGTACCCACTGCGAACGGCAGTATAATCGCCATCCCCCAAATTCGGACCCGATCATTTACGAGGGCGGGAGGGCACGTTCGTGGAACTCAAGGACCGTGTGGCGATCGTCACGGGTGGCGCGACCGGGATCGGCCGCGGGATCGGGCTGGTCCTTGCCAGGAACGGGGGCTCGGTAGTCGTCGCCGACCTCGATGCCGACACCGGCGAGCACACGGCATCCGACATCGCGAGCATGGGTGTGCAGTCGATGGCGGTCGTCGCCGATGTCACGAAACCGGATTCCATCGAGAAGGCGATCGCCGATGTGCTCGCCAGGTTCAGGCACATCGACATCCTGGTCAACAACGCCGGGGTTGCCGGCGCTCGCGGGTGGCAAACCGTCCCGGACTCCCGGGAGGAGGACTGGGTCGCCGCCTTCCAGGTCAACGTGAAGGGCATCGCGAACTCGACGAACGCGGTCGCGCCTGTGATGCGCACCCAGCGATACGGGAAGATCGTGAACATCGCGTCGATAGCTGGCCGGGAAGGCAGGCCCGCCTTGCCGCACTATTCGTCGTCGAAGGCCGCCGTGATCAACTACACCCAGGCGCTCGCGGACGAGCTGGCGCCTTACAACGTGAACGTGAACGCGGTATGCCCGGGCCTGCTCTGGACGCCCATGTGGGACCAGGTCGGCCACCGTTACGCCCAGTTCAACCCCAAGTATCAGGGGCTCCCGTCGCGGCAAGTCTTCGACACCATGATCAGGGACATCATCCCCCTGCAGCGTGAGCAGACGCCGGAGGATATTGGCAACCTGGTCGCGTTCCTGGTCTCGGAAGATGCCCGGAACATCACCGGACAGGCGATCAATGTCGATGGCGGTGCGTTCCTCCGGTAGCCGGCGCAACGCCGGCGCGACGGCCAGCCGGCACGGCGGCCGGATACACGGCGGTTAGCCGGGAGGGAAATGCGAAGGGAGATGGCGGTGCAACTGACTGATCGAGTGGCGATCGTGACCGGCGGCGCCAGCGGGATTGGCCGTGGCATCGCGGCGGTGCTGGCGCAACGCGGCGCAGACGTTGTGATCGCCGATATCGACCGTGGACAGGCCCAGGAAGCATGCCGCGCTGTCGAAAAGCTTGGCAGGAAGGCACTGGCGGTCGAGGCGGATGTCACCAGGAGAGCCTCGACCGATGCCATGGTCTCCGCCGCGATCAGCAGGTTCGGCAAGGTGGACATCCTGGTCAACAACGCCGGCGTAGGCGGCGGCAAGGACTGGTGGACGAGGACCCAGAGCAGCGGCGACGACTGGGACTACACCTACGCCGTGAACGTGATGGGCATAGTCCATGGCGTCGAGTCGGTACAGGCGCACATGAAGGAGCGCCGGTCCGGCAAGATCATCAACATCGCATCGACCGCTGGCAGGCGAGGCACGACCGGGTTCGTGCACTACTCAGCGTCCAAGGCATCGGCCATCAACGTGTCGCAGGCATACGCCTTGCGGCTTGCGCCGTACAACATAAACGTCAACTGCATCTGTCCGGGCCTGCTATGGACGCCGTTGTGGGAGAAGATCACCGAGCGCCGTCAGTCGTCCCTCCCGCCCGAACAGCGTGTTTCGCCACGCGAATACTTCCTGCAACAGGTGAAGGCGATCGTCCCCCTTGGACGCGAGCAGACGCCGGAAGACGTCGGCAAGTTGACCGCGTTCCTGGCGTCGGACATCGCGCACAACATCACCGGCCAGTCGATCAATCTCAACGGCGGTTCATACAAGAACTAAAAAAATCAGGGCGTCGGGGATTCTCCGAGCGCACGTGCGGACAGGGCGGCACGTTGGGCGCGATAGGCCGACTCTTCTATCTCGCCAGCCTCGAACCTCTGGTCGAGCGAGGCGATCTCGCGGACCAGCGCCTCCCGTTCCGGGTTATCCCCGGCAGAGGAAGCCCGTGGCTCCTCTACGCCGTCCGTGGAGATTGGGCTCGCTGCTGCCGGCTCTCTGCGCCGCCTCATCAGGAATACATACCCGAGCAGGCCGGCCATCACGACGCCCGCGGCCACTGGAACACCGACCTTCACGTAGGTATTCGCGGCGCGCAGGCGGTTCTTGATCGACTGCCAGACGCTGGGCTCGGGCAGCTGAATGAACTTCAAATCGATACGGTCGCCTCGCCCGTAGGCGCCGCCTCCCGTCACGGAATAGACAGAATTGCCCAACGTTACGTCCTCGATCGACGCGATGCCATTGCCGGTAACCTCCGCCACGCCTTTGGGCATCAGCACTCGCACCTCTTTTGCCCCGAACGGCAGATTGCGCCCGAACTCGAACGCGTTGCCCTCGTACCTCACGAAGTAGTCAAAAAGGAGCCTGAACTCTCCAGGCGGGACGGGGTTGGTCAGGGCGAAGCCGGGGCCAACTTCGACAATGCTGCCGGCCGGTAGTGGCGGATCGATTGAAACGCCGGTGAACCCCTCGTAGTTCTCGGGCAGCCCGAAACGCACCATGCTGAGCCCGGTAACGTTGGGGTCGGTCAAATCGGCGACGAACGTGCGGTCGCCGTCGTTGCGCAGCGTGATCAGCTCAAGGAATCCCATCAGCCGCGACGGACCGTCGGGCCTTACGACGATGACCTCGGTCAAGACGTTGATCGAATCGAGCGACCGGGTCGTCTCGAAGATCTGGATCTGCAGGTTCGCGGGAGCGACCTCTTCCTCGAGCCGAATGGTGCTGATGACACCCTGATAGTCGGTCACCACGCGGTTCAGGACGTCGTCGCCGCTCAAGACGTTGGTGAACTCGAACACGCCCCTCGAATCTACGCGGGTCGTCTGCTGTCCCATCGGGTTGCCGTCGAGGTCGGTCGTAACGAGCACGACCTCGAAGCCCTCGGGTACGGTCCCTCCGGCAGTCCCATTGACGACGATGCCGGCGACCCTTCCCGCGAACTGGGCGTTCCCGTCGCGGGCGTTTGAGGAGAAAATGATTATTGCTGCGAACAACAGCGCGCCGACGAGTCCGACGCGCACGGCGCGTCCCACGAACCCCACGCGCACAGCACGCCGGTGCCGCAGCATCCTCGAGAACTCGATCATCACGCGTCCTTTCGCCCTGTTTCGACCGGCCGTCCGGTAAGCCCGGCCCTCGCAGCCGCGATTTCCCGCTCAAGTTCCGCAGCAGGGTCGGACATCGGCGACAGGGCAGCCTCTTCCATCATGAGCCTGGCTGCCTCCCTGCGCAGGTCATCGAACTGGGAGCGAAAATCCCCCTCGTTGACAAGCCCCGACCCGTGGTCGGCCTCGAGTTGCCGGATCAGGCGAAAGATCTCCGCGCGCGAGCGCTGGAGTTCAGCTTGCGATCCTTGCGGCCGCGCGCCTGGCCCTCCGGCGATATCGTCCTTCGCCACATCCGACCTCCGGCGAAAAAACGGCCACGCGATCACGGCCACCGCGCCGACTGCCAGCAACACGCCGATCACGATTCCCACTGACGGGCTCAGCCTCGAACCGGATTCGCCCGTGGAGTCGATTCAGCAGGGGACCGGACGACGGGGGATCGTATCGCGCTCGCAGGCGCTGGCCGGACTTCGAGCACCGGCTGAGGCCAGACCGCAACTATCGTGCCCACGAGGAATATCGGTCCGGCTATCCATAGCCACCACGCCAGCGGATTGATGCTCACCCGGACCACGAGCCGCCCGTCTTCCAGGAATTCACTCGGCACCACGTACAGGTCCTCGACCGGGGTGCTCCTGATCCCGGCCCTGACGGATGCCTGCCGGAAGTCGGGGTAGAAGGCGTACCAGGGCCTGAGCGCCCCGATCCGCTCCTCGTCACGGTACACGTTGATGTTGGCCCAACGCGCCGTGCGGTCGCTTCGCTCTTCGATCTCTGACCCCACATACTCGAGCCTGTAGTCGTCGATGACCGCGCTTCCTCCGGGAGGCAGCACGAAATCGGCGCGCTGGTCGAAGAACTGCGTCCCGATGACGCCGAATGCCAGGACCAGTATCGACAAGTGGACGATGTAGCCCCCGTGCCGCGGCCGGTTGCCAGCAACGACCTTGAACCACGCAATCGCCCAGTTGTCGCCTGCGCTCGCACGTGCCCTGGCGCTACGGAACCACTCCTCCAGGATGACCAGGGCAACGAATACCAGGACGGAGAAGGCGAATATCGCGAGTGGCTCTCGAATGCCGGCGATCGCCATGCCGGCCGCAGCCAACGCGGCGAGAGCAGCCGGCCACAACAACCATCGCACGAGGGAACGGGGCGACGCCCGCCGCCACGCCATCACGGGACCGATCCCCATGAGTACGAGAAGGGCGAGGAAGAGAGGCCCGTTCACGCGGTTGAAGTAGGGGGTTGCCACCGTAACGGTCCCATCGGAGGCGAACTCCGTGATCAGCGGGAACACGACCCCCCACAGCGTGACGAACGTGATTCCGAGCAGGAGGAAGTTGTTGACGAGGAACGCGACTTCACGGGACATGAACGACTCAACCGGGCGGTCGCTCTTCAGCCACTGGTATCGCCAGAAGAAGACCCCGAAGGCAAACACGAGGCTCAAGAGCATGAAACCGAGGAAGACCTGTCCGAGCGTCGAGGCCGCGAAGGAGTGGACCGAGACCACTGGCCCTCCCCGGTTGATGAACATGCCGAACTGCGCAAGGACGAACGCCACGTTCAGGAGGACGATGTTCCACATGCGGAACATGCCGCGGCGCTTCTGGACCATGATCGAGTGGATGAACGCGGTCATGGCGAGCCACGGCATCAGAGCGACGTTTTCGATCGGGTCCCATCCCCAGTAACCGCCCCAACCGAGAATCGTGTAGGCCCACCACGCGCCGATCAGGACCCCGGTCCCGAGAATTCCCCAGGCGATGATCCCGGAAACCCGGGCGGCGTCGACCCACTCGTCGCGGGTGCGGCCTGCGATCAAGGCGCCGGCGGCGTACGCGAATGGCACCGATATCGCCGCCAGGCCGGCCATCAGAAGCGGTGGGTGGATCCACATTCCGGGATGGGTAAGAAGCGGGTTGATCCCCAGGCCGTCGTCGGCGACGAATTCAAGCGGCGCGAACGGGTTGGCCCACACTGCGATGACCAGGAAGAAGAAGGCCAGGATGCCCATGAGAATCGCGGTCGTGTAGGGCATGGTGTCGGCAAGCCGGCCGGCGCCCAGCCGTATCGCGATGGCAGACATGATGGCCAGCACGCCGGCCACGTACAGAAGGGAACCTTCGTTGCCTGCGTAGAAGGCGACCCAGATGAATTCGCGGTCCATCACAAGGTTGCTGTGCGCGTAGACGTACCGGATCGTGAAATCGTGGGTGACGAAGGCGGTCACAAGGGCCGCAGCGGCCGCCAGCGCGACCGGCACGGTCACATACGCGGCGCGACGCGCGCTGACCACCAGTTCGGTTGCGCCAGTGAGCTTCCCTGCCACCGACCCGACTGCGGCGTACAGGGCCACGCCGAGCCCGAGCAGGACCGCCATCGTCCCCAGGTCGGCCATCAGCCGGATCCCGTCCGTCCGCTTCGCAGCTCCTCGTCTACGGCCTCGAGGTAAGGTTTGAGCGTCGGATCAGAGCTCGCCTGGGCGGTCTCGATTCCCTGGTCCTGGCGCCTGCGCCGCATCTCGCGGACAACGAAATAGAGCGCGGCGGCCCCGGCGAGCATGACGACCGGCGGGATGATCCAGACCGCCAGGCTCACGCCAGAGGCAGGCGGTTCCGCCAGGATGCGGGTGCCGTAGCGGTCCACAAAGTACTGCTTGATTTCGTCCTCGGACTGCTCGGCGGCGAGACGCTCCCGGATGAGTTCCCGCATGTCCTTCGCGATCTGCACGCTCGACTGGTCCAGCGTCTCACCCGGGCACACCGGGCAGATGATCTGCTTGTCCATGCGTTGAGCCCTCTGTTCGAGGGTCGGTTCCGGCTTCGCGCAGGCTGCGAACGCCGCGGCGAGCAAGCCGGTCAGGACTGACAGCAAGATGAGACGCATCAGACACACCGTCCCGATGCGATCGGGACGCCCCCGCGGCGACGCGCTGGGTCTCTTACTTCCCTAGCCCGGTCTGGGTATCGAAGATGTACCGGACCAGGTCCCAGCGCTCCTCCTCAGTGAGCAGGAGACCAAACCTGGGCATCACGACGACGCCACTGGTGATTATCGAGAATACAGTCTTTTCGTCCCGGCTCGCCCGGGTTTCCTGCAGGTTTGGCGGACGGGCGTAGGGCTGGCGGGCCAAATTCGCGTAAAAGCTGTCCGGCGAGGTGAGGTGGGGCACGATCGGCCCGTCGCCGAGGCCAAGCGGCCCGTGGCAAACGGAGCAGTTCACCCGATAAAGTTCGGCCGCGACCTTCGGATCGTACGGGTGCTGGCGCCTCTCCGGCACCTCGAGGACCTTGTCGGCCCCGGCCGGCTCGAATACCACGGCGTCAGGCGCAGGCGGTATCCGGGGCTGCTCCTGGTATCGGTAGGCCTGGGAGTAGTGCTGCTCCGGAAAGACTTCGATGGGATATGTGCCCCGCTTCGTGATGCATGCGGACGCGACCAGGCCAAAAAACGCGGTCATCGCGAACAGCAAGAACAGCACCCTGGCCGTCAGGGCGTCCCGGTGACGGGTCCCGCGAAATCCCATCAGGCCGTCTTGATCTCCAGGGCGCCGGCCCTCCTGAGCACCGATTCCACCTCTGAGGCCTTGTTGTCCTCGCAGCTCACGACCACCCCGATCAGGCCCTCGGAGATTCTGCGGTCGTAAGCGGCAGTGCTGAACAGGTTCGGCAGGCGAGATTCGAAGATGATCCCGACGACCGTGAAAATAACGGCGTTGAGCATCGTGAACTCGTACAGGATGATCAGCATCGCCGGTACCGCCAGGATCGGCTTTCCGCCCGTTACCAGGGGCCAGGCCAGCTGGGTGCCAGCCGTGTAGAGCAACGCAAGCGTGAACCCGAACACCGCCCCGAAGGCCGGAAAGCGAAAGAGCCGATGCTGCGGGACGTGCTCGCCAAAAGCGCCTTCCGGGTACGGCGTGCCTGTCAGGACCTCGGTGTCGTGGGCCTCAATGCCCGCGGCGTGCAGCCCATCCAGCGCATCGGCGCCGGCGTCGGGCGTCTCGTAGAGGCCCAGGATGCTCTTTCGTGCCATCTGTCTTACTCCTGCTCCCGCTCACGGAGCACGGCCGGCACAGACGCGCGGCCAATCTTGATCTTGGACGAGAACACCTGCGACTCCTTCTGCTCGAACAACGGCACGAGCGGGAAGAAGCGCGCGAAGAGCAGCATGTTCATGGCCACGAACGCCAAAGACCACAGGATCATCATGATCTCCACGAGGCTCGGGTGGTACGAGCCCCACGTGTAGACGAACGGCTGCTTTCGGGCCAGGCTGGGAACGATGATCAGGAAACGTTCGAGCCACATCCCGATGTTGACCGATATCGAGGTCCAGAACATGAGCGGAATGCTGTTGCGCACCCTCTTGAAGAACCACGCGGGGACCGGGATGAAGAAACCGGTGATGAGGAAGATGACGAACAGCAGTGCCCACGGCCACTGGAATATCTGCATGTCGCGGAAAGCCAGCTCCTGCGCCTCGAGAGAGTAGAGGCTGTACAGGATCTCGATCATGGTGAACGCGAACCAGGTCGTGCCGACCACGATCAACAGGCGAGCGAGGGCGTCGAAGTGCTCGGGGCGGATGAAGTTGTCCCATTTCCATAGCCAGCGCATCAGGGCCATCATCGTGACGACCGCCGCCACGCCTGAGTGCACCGCGCCAATGACGAAGTAGGGGGCAAAGATCGTGGAGTGCCAGCCCTCGACACCGGACGTCACCGCAAAGTCCCAGCTGACGATGCTGTGAACGGACACGAAGATCGGGAGCATCAACGCGGAAAGGAGTATCCCGGCCGTGGTCTGAAGCCTCCACTGGCGCGAGTTGCCACGCCATCCGAGCGATAGCACCGAGTAAAGCGTGTTTCTCCAGCCGATCGTGCGATCGCGCAGATTCCCGAGGTCCGGCAGCAGGGCCACGTACAGGAACAGGATCGAGCCCGTCAGGTAGGTACCGATGGCTGCGGGGTCCCACACCAGCGGCGAACGGACGTTTGGCCAGATGCCACGGGAGAAGTCGTAGGGGATGATCCAGTAGATGATCCGCCACGGACGGCCAGCGTGGATGATCGGGAAGGTGAGCGCCGTGATCAGGGAGAACACCGTCAGCAGCTCGGCTGCCCGGGTCACCGGCCGCCGCCACTCGGCCTGGGTGAGGCGGAGGATGGCCGAGATCATGATCCCGGCGTGACTGATCCCGACCCAGAACACGAAGGTCGTGATCAGGGCGCCCCAGAAGACCGGCCGGCTCTTGCCTGTCAGCCCGATTCCACTGTTGACCATGAACCCGAAGGTGGCAAAACCCGCCAGTACGATCAGGGCGAGGCCTATGACGGCAAACTTCCACCAGCCGGGCGTCGCCAGCGCGCCGTTCAGCAGCTGGGTATTGATCTGTTTTTCGGAGAGTTCCCGGTGTTGCTGCATTGCCTCAGTCCGGCTTAGCGATTATCACGGCATGACCCTTCCCGAATCGCACGGGCCTGGTCAACAACCTCATGTACTGGATCTCCCACAGCGATACGGCTGGGACCAGGCGGGTCGCAAGCAGGAAGGCGAGCGCTGCAGCCCCGACGGCGCCTACGATCACCAGCACGTCGAAGATGTCCGGCCAGTGCGTGGCCGGTACTTCCCGGATGAACTTGTCGTTGATTCCCCTGGCCGACCACGCTGCGGCGTAGATCCGGATCCGGTCGAGGAACATGCCGGCCAGGATGATCGAAGCGATGATCGTGGGGCCCTTGATGCTGTGCCTTACCGGGTTCCACATCAACGTGAAGAGAGGGATCACGAACGACATCATGAACGTCGCAATGAACGCCCAGCGGTACGGGCCGCCCACCATCGTGTCGATGATCGCCTGATCGGACGCGGTGCGGCCGTACCAGAACACGATGAACGCGGAAAAGAAGAAGTAGAACCACAGCAGTGATGTCGCGAACATCAGCTTCGACATGGCCCAGAACTGGTCCAGTTCGAGGTACCGCTCCAGGCGGCCGAACTTGCGGATGAAGAATGCGGCGATGATCGTGCTTGCCAGTCCCGACTGAAGGGACGTCATGGCGTGGAACATCGGGAAGATCGCGTCCTTCCAGCCGGCGACCAGCGCGACTGCGAAGTCGGCGGAAAAGACGAGGTGCGTGAAGACGAGAAACACGAAATAGAAAGCGCCCAGCACACCGATGCGCATGCGCAGCGCCTTCCATTGCGTATCGGTGCCTATGAATCCCATCGCCAGCCGGCGAGCGATCCGGCGGCGCATCCCGGTCGCGGTTTCAGCCACCGTCCGGAGGTCGGGAATCGAGGACGCCCACAGCAGGGCCAATCCGATGAACACGAGGCCAAGGATGGCGACGGAGCCCCAGACATGCGGGGTGAGCGGAGGCGAGCCGAACCAGATCGAACGTCGCCGCACACCGTCTTCGACGAGCGGTGGAAGCGCGAACATTAACGGGATGTAGAGGAGAGCGGTTACCACCCCCACCGAGGCGAAGAGCTGCGAAACACGTGTGACCGGCCGTACCCAGCTGGCGCGGGCGAGGGTGGGTGCGATCGAGACCATCGGTGCGGCGGCGGCTGTGCTCAGCAGGAAAGACACGACCGCCGCGTAGTAGCCCCAGGCGGTGCGGTCCTCGAAGCCGCCAGCGATGCGGCCCACCACGCCTATCACGCCGACCACCGTCACGGCCAGCAGGAGCAGGATCCACAGGCGGGCGCCGGAGGCAGCAGTCCGCCCCTGGGCGACCAGGTGCGCGGCAGCCTCACGAAACGTCGGCCGGTGGTCCGGCGCGGCCGTGATGTTGCTAGCCATGGGCGGCTTCGGCCTCCGTCGTGTCGACCCGCGCCAGGTAGTAGACGTTAGGCTCGGTGCGCAACGTGTCGTTGAGCAGGCGGTACGATCGCCGGTCGTTTCTCAGCTTCGAGACCCGGCTCGTGGGGTCGTTGAGATCTCCGAACACGAGCGTATTTGTCGGGCAGGCCTGGACGCAGGCGGGCTGGATTTCACCGTCCCTGACCTGGCGGCCCTCCTTCCTGGCGTCGATCCTCCCGCGGCGGATCCGCTGGATGCAGAAGCTGCACTTCTCCATGACGCCCCGGCTCCGGACTGTGACGTCAGGGTTCAACTGATTGCGCAGCGACTCCGGCCAGACAGGCTCCCAGTAGTTGAAGAACCGTACGTGATACGGGCAACCGTTTGCGCAGTACCGGGTGCCGACGCACCGGTTGTAGACCTGCACGTTCATGCCCTGGTCGTTGTGATAGGTCGCGTAGACGGGGCACACTGGCTCGCAAGGCGCGTTTTCGCAGTGCTGGCAGAGAATCGGAATGAAATGCGCCTTGATGTTCGGGAACTCGCCTTCCCAGTAGCGCTCGACTCGAATCCATTCGAAGGCGCGGGCCTGGTGAAAGTGGTCTTCCTCGTTGATTGGCAGGTTGTTCTCTGCCTGGCACGCGACGACGCACGCCTGGCAGCCGATGCAGCGGTCGATGTCGACCGCCATGCCCCAGCTGTGTGATGCCACGTCCTGCGCGGGTGAGACCATTGGTTGCCCTCGCCTATTCCAGCACCTTGTGCCCGGACTCGAGCCTGTGCTTCGCGTCCTCGGCGGATTCACCTTCACGTACGGTGATTACCGGCACTCCGGGCTCAGCCTGGCGGGCGACCTCACCCGAGCCCTCGAACTTCGGCACACGCAGCGCGCCCCCGGCCTTCGATACCTTCACGCGCGTGGCCGCCCATGCGAGGGCGCCGGTCTCCGAATCCTTCTTGTCCACCAGGATCGACAGCACATTCGCGCCGCGGCCTCTGGCGTAGCGTCCGTAGCTGGCATGTCCCTGTCCCACCGGCACCGCCACGGTGTCCGGGGCGGCCGCAGGATGCACGTAGGCAAGCGCCTCGATTTCGCCCAGCGAGGAACGAATTATCAGGCGGTCGCCCTCGCGGACATCGAGCCGTGCAGCGGTCTCCGGGTTCAGTTCCGCCCATGTGGCCCACACGGCCGACGTGATCGGGTCGGGCGTTGCCTGTGCCCAGGGCGCCGCCGCCAGCCGGCCGTTCATGAGGCTCTGATGGGCGAACGGGACCAGGTGAAGCTCCTCGCCGGAGACCTCGGCTTCGGTTTCGGAGAACTCGGACCGGAGCTCACCATCGACGAGCGTTCCTGGCCTTGCCGCAGCGGTTGCCTGCCGCCTGGACCCGTCCCACCAGCCGCCGCGCGCGAGGACACCCTTCAGGAAGAGTTCCTCCGTGGGCGCGGTCACCGAACCGCCCTTGCGGGCGAAGAGGGCGCGCGCGGCCTTGTTTACGACATCGCGCATCGAATCGCCGCCGGCCTTGCCACCGGACACCCTCAAGAGCGTGTCTGCGAATCCGCGCGAATCCGAAAGCTTCTCGGCGCCATCACGGGTGTAGGCGGCGCCCACCACCGGCTGCTGGAATGCGACCAGGGGATAGCCTGGGCCCGGCTCCGGGACGTCGGTTCCCCAGTCCTCCAGGGCCGAGTGCTCGGGGAGCACGAGATCCGCCAGCTCGGTCGTGTCGTCGAGAACCGTAGCAAATGCGACGACATGCTCGACTTTTGCGATCGCGCCGACAGGGTCGGCGGACCGTGGGAGTCCGTGCACGACATTGGCCTCGCGGAGGATAAGCGTGCTCACATTGCCGGCACGCCAGCCCGCGAGCTCCTTCTCCCATTCGGCGAACGATGCGCCGGTCGCGCTGTCCGGAACTCCCTCGAATGGCGAAGGCGGATTGAACCAGACGCCGCCGCGGGCGCCGACGCTGCCAAGCAGGTAATTGAGGGCATATATTGCCGACAGGTTTTGGACGCCGTTCGTGTGCGCTCCCGCCGATCCCCCGCCGATCACCAGGCTGGGTCCCTCGTGGGCCAGCTTCTCGGCGAGCTCGTGGATGCGCTCGGCGGACAGCCCGGTTGCGCGTGTCACGCGATCGGCTGTGTACGCATCGACGACCGCCCGGTTGATCCCGGCCAAATAGGCCTGGACATTGGCGTCCGGGACCAGCTTTTTCTCGATGATCTCGTGCGCGACGCCAAGCGCGAGGTCCCCTTCGGCGCCCGGTCGCACCGGCAGCCAGCGGTCGGCCGCGGCGGCGGTGAGGGGCATCCGCGACTCGGCGTGAAACAGCATGCCGCGGCGGGTCCGGGCTTCGCCCTGTCTGAATTGCCCGTACTTCACGCCGTACCGGGTAGGGGAGACCCACGTCCCGAGCCAGTCGGCCCCGATCGACAGGATCGTCTGGGCGTTTTCGATATCGAACTCGGGCAGGCGGTCCTGACCAAACACCTTCTTGATCGCGGCGTGAAGTGTCCCCTGGTCGAGCGGGTCGAACGCGATATGCCTGCCGCCGTATTCCTTCGCGAAGTTCCCGACCACCCACGCGGCGTGGCCGCGCATCGGATTGGTGGCAATCGTGATGCGCCCGCCCGAACCCTCAGCCCATCCCTTCAGCTGCGCTTCCGCCTCGTCCCATAAGACCGGCCGCAGGGGTGCGCCCTTCGAGCGCCTGGCAAGAGGAGTCTTGATCCGGTCCGGGTGGTAGAGCATCTGGAGCGCAGACTCTGCGCGCACGTTCTGCTTGCCCAGGTTGATCGGGAAATCGGGGTTGCCTGCGATCTTCTTCGCCCGGCCTTCCATCACGCGGACGATCACGCTATCGCCGCCCTCGCAGCACAGCGTCGTCGCGTACCAGGCGTCGATGCCCCGCACCAGGTCCTCCGGCAGTTGCGTCGGACTCTGGACGACGAATTCGGCTTCTGGGATGTTGCAGGCCGCGAACAAGACTGCGCCGGTGGTCGATGCGCCAGCCAGCACGACGAATTCGCGCCTTGTCAGATTTTTCGCCATCAGGCCTCGTCAGCCATTCGGGTGTTCGGCGTTGCGCGTACCCGTGCGCAACCTAGAAGTGGCATGTAATGCAGTCCGTCGGAGCGCCGTTGTTTCGATGGCAGTTCACGCACTGGCCCATCTTGAGCGCTTCCACCTGCTTTACCCTGGTCATCGTCTTGACGTCGCCATGGCATGTGGAACATACCTGCGCCGCCGGCACCGACGCGGCCCGATTGATCGCCGGATCGGGATTGTTTTCGATGACCGCTGGATGGGACGTCAGGAATCGGATATGAGGTTCGTGGATGAATCGAACGCTGTCGGGAAGTCGGTGCACCCGTTGCCAGTTGATGGCGTTTTCGAGGCCGGAGAGCCTGGCGTTCCTGAGCTGGGCCAGAGTCTGCTTGTCGACCGACCCGATCACCTGGTGGCAGAAGGCGCATTGCTGCTGCGGCGGGATCCCGGCCGGGACCGTATCGGTGACCGTGCGGTGGCAGAACGTGCAATCGAGACCAACGCCATGCAGGTCCTGGCCCTGTGCGTCCTGGCGTCGATTGCCCTGTGCGTCGAGAAGGAAATCGGTGCCGGCGTGGACCGTGTGAGGAAACGGGATCGGCTGTTCGGGGCCATCCGCAAATCCGAAGACCGGGAGCGGGCGCCCGAGCCACGCAGTCATCACGAATACGAGGATGAACAGCATCAGTGCCGTGACCGGCAGGCCGATCATCGGGACTGCGATCTTGACCCACAGCGGCGTGGTGCGCCGGACCTTGTTTATGAATTCGATCACTTGGTGGCGATTTCTACCGGTATAGGCTCGGGAAGATTCTATTCGCCAGGTCGCC
>JACPRT010000196.1 GCA_016189845.1 Chloroflexota bacterium
AAGGGGAACTTGCTCGCGGAACGACTGCCACCACATGACATACAGGCGGAAGATGCGGTAATCGGGTCGCTGCTGATCGACGGCATTTCGATAACCCGCACCCTGGGTTTCCTGGACCCCGGCCACTTCTACCGCGAGCGTAATCGCTGGTGCTACGAGGCCTGCAAGGCACTCTTAGACCGCGACGATGCGATCAACCAGGTCACGCTTGCCCACGAGCTGGAGAGCAAGGGGCGCCTGGCCGACGTCGGCGGCAGCGCATACCTGAGCTATCTGGTCTCGATCACGCCGACATCGGTGCACGTCGAGCACTACGCGCGGATCGTGCAGCGCACCGCTGTGATGCGCAGGTTGATTAGCACCGCCAACGAAATCGCCGCCATCGGGTACTCGGACAACCCGGATGTCGATGCGGCGATCAGCCAGGCCGAAGACCTCCTCTTCCACGTCCGCGCCGGCAACGCGGGCCGGGATTTCACGCCTCTCCGTCAGGCGCTGGACACCTACCTGGAAGAGACGACCTCGGTCCCCGAGGCAGGCGATCTCTCCAGGGCGCCCATCCCGACCGGGTTCAAGGACCTCGACGCCCTGCTGGGCGGCATGCACCGGTCCGACATGATCGTGCTGGCAGCGCGGCCGAGCATCGGAAAGAGCACGATGGCGCTCAACGTCTGTCGCAACGCGGCTGGCGCAGGCGCGCGCGTCGGGATCTTCAGCCTCGAAATGGGTCGGGAGCAGATCGCCATGCGCCTGCTGTCGGCCGAAGCACGAGTCGACACGAACCGGTTGCGCAGGCGATTGACCGACCAGCATGAGGACGCCCGCATCCTGGATTCGATCGGCGTGCTGTCCGACCTCCCGATCTTCGTCGACGATACCCCGGTGCAGACGCCCTCTGAGATGCGGGCCAAGGCCCGGCGCCTCCAGATGGAACACGGTCTCGACCTGCTGCTGGTCGACTACATGCAGCTCGTGTACGGCAGCAACCGCCGCGGGGACCCCAACCGGGTCCAGGAAATGAGCGAAATCTCACGGTCGCTCAAGGCGCTCGCCCGCGACCTCAACATCCCGATCCTCGCGGTGTCACAGCTGAGCCGTGCGATCGAACAGCGCCCTTCTCACCGGCCCGTGCTGTCAGACCTGCGGGAAAGCGGGAGCATCGAACAGGACGCCGACATCGTCATGTTCATCCATCGAGAGGACAAGTACACATCGCGCGACGAATGGGCGCGCGACCATCCCGGTGAGGACTTCCCCCAGAACCTGGCCGAGATCATGGTCGCCAAGCACCGGCACGGGCCGACCGACAACGTCAGGCTCGTGGTCCGCGAAAACGTCGCGCGTTTCGACGATGCCGCGAGGGTGTACGCGCGCACCGTCGAGCCCGTATAGGCAAATGGCGACCGATCGCCCCGCGCCGGGGTTCCCGCCAGGCGTCTCGTTCACGCCCGTTCCATCCCCGCTGCTCGGCCACATCCTGGCGGAAATTTCCGATCCATCGGAACTGCGCGTCACGCTCCGGTTCATTTGGCTGGCGAGCCAGAAGAAGGGCGTGCCGAGGCCTGTCAGCCTCGAAGAGCTGGTGGCAGACAGGGTGATCGCAGGCGCCCTCGGCCTGACGGGAGACGATCTCATGGACGCGGTGCGGCGAGCCGTCGCCGGAGCGGTCGCACGCGGGACTCTGGCCCGGCTGCCGTCCTCCGACGGGGTCGAATCCTACGTCCTCAACACCGAACCGGAAAGGCGCGCCATAGCCAGGCTGGGCGTCGCGGGACGCTCGGCGGAAGCAGCACCCGGCACGCGGGCTGCCGAGCCGGCCCCGGCCGTCGTCGACCGGCCCAATATCTATGTCCTATACGAGCAGAACATCGGGCCCTTGACCCCGATGGCCGGCCAGTTGCTGAACCAGGCCGCGCTTTCTTTTCCCGAAGAGTGGATCCGCGAGGCGATCCAGATTGCAGTCGCGAACAACGCGCGGAACTGGAAATACGTATCCGCCATCCTTGACCGGTGGGCGACCGAGGGCAAACCACGTGAACAACCTGGAAGAGATCTTCAAGAAGATCGGCTCGAACCATACCGGCGAGCCTACGGCCGCTACCTCAAGCGGCGCTGAGCCGGCGCCTGCTGAACAGGACTGCGGTATCTGCGGTGGACTGCGCTGGATCGCGGTCGATGCGCCCGTCGGCAGCCCTGAGTTCGGCACCGTGAAGGCATGCGAGTGCCAGGCGACCGCCTGGGGCGCGGCGCAGGGGGAACTGCTTCGCCGGTACAGCCAGCTCGGTCCTCTGAGCAGGCTGACGTTCGAAAACCTTCACCCGGATGGCCGCACCGGTTTCGCCGAGCCATCGTCGTTCCGGCACACTGCTCGCAAGGCGAAGGCGTTCGCAGCAGACCCGCACGGCTGGCTCGTCATCCTCGGGCCAAGCGGGTGTGGGAAGACCCACCTTGCCGCGGCCGTGGCCAACGCACTCGTCCAGAGCGGCAAGCCCGCCCTGTATTCGTCTGCGTCCGATCTGCTCGATCACCTCAGATCCACCTACGATTCCGGGTCGCCCGTCGACTACGACGGCCTCCTCCGGCGCATCATCGAAGCGCCGGTGCTGATCATCGACGATGTCGGCGCGCACTACGGCTCGCCGTGGGCCCAGGAGAAACTGGACCAGATACTCACCCGGCGCTACAACGCGCGCCGCCCGACAGTGGTCACTTCGTCCGTGGCGGAGACCGCATTCGACGAACGAATGCGCACACGCCTGCTGGACCCGGTGCTGAGCGCCGTCTGCCGTATCCAGCAGGAGCGTACCGCCGCAGGATGGGACGCCGGCGGGATCCAACCGGCTTTGCTGGACCAGATGACTTTTGACACGTTTACGGCGCGTGGCCCGCATCTGCCGGCCGAGGCGCAGGAGTCCCTGAAGGCTGCCCTGCGAGCCTGCAGGGAGTTTGCGAATACGCCCGACGGGTGGCTGTTGCTCACCGGACCGACCGGCACGGGCAAGACGCATCTTGCGATTGCGATCGCGGGCGAGCGCCTGAAGCGCGGCGCGCCTGTCGTGTTCACTTTTGTGCCGGACCTGCTCGACCACCTGCGCCTCGCAGTCGCCCCTGAAAGCCGGATCAGCTACGACGCCCTCTTCGAACAGGTCAAGTCAACCGAACTGCTGATACTCGACGATTTCGGCGCCGAGAGCGCGACGCCGTGGGCGGAGGAGAAGCTTTACCAGCTGGTGGTGCACCGGCATAATCTGCGCCTGCCCACGGTCATCACGAGCCGCCTGACCCTGGACGCCGAACCGGAGACGCAGGGTGGCCGCGGCGGCAGGCGAGCCGCCAGACGGCTGACCTTCAACGACGCGATTGGCTCGAGGCTGAAGGACCAGCGCGTGGTCACGATCCTTCCCCTGATCGCACCCGATCACCGGGACGAGGCCATCCACCGCGAAGGCTGGCCCCGCGACCGCCAGCCCAGGACATAGGCCAGCCCAGGACGTAGGAGAGCAGGGTGCCCGCGAAATCCCCGACCCGCAGCCGGTCCGGCGTTCGCAAGGAGATCGTCACTCGACGCCACCGTTCGGGCCGCACGGTAGAGATCCCCGTCGCCACGATCGACGGCGCCAGGCCCGGCCCAACGTTCGTCGTCATGG
>JACPRT010000200.1 GCA_016189845.1 Chloroflexota bacterium
GATACAATCAGTCCGGTGCCGATGGCTCTGGCCGCAAAGCTTATATAAACGTCCGGGCAATGAATGTGCATTTTCCGGACCAAAACGAGGCCGTGTCCGGGGCAAAACGAGGGGTGTTCCGGCCGAAAGCGAGGGGCGTTCCGGGGCAAAACGAGGGGGTGTCTGACGGCCATGCCTGAGGCCGCCGTCACACCCTGCTAGCGACGCTGGGCAACAGTCCCATAGGGCCGAAGGGGGTCCTATGGCGAACAAAAGGTTGCCCATGCGCAAGATCAAAGAAGTTCTCCGGCTCAAAGCAGCCGGCCGCGGTCACGGGGAGATAGCCCGTGCCTGCGGCGTCGTCCACAGCACCGTCCTTGAATACCTGCGCCGTGCGGAGGCGGCGGGCGTAACCTGGCCGCCGCCAGATGACGTGACCGACGCCGAGCTCGAGCGCCGGCTGTTTCCCGCCGAGGTCCCCGGGCGAAACGTCGAGATCCCGCTGCCGGACTACCAGCAGGTCCACGACGAGCTGCGCCGCTGGCGGCCTGGCTGTTCGCTCACCCTGATGCAGCTCTGGATCGAATACAAGGAGCGGCATCCCGGCGGCTATCAATACAGCCAGTTCTGTGAACGCTATCGCCGGTGGCTCGCGAAGCTCGACTACGTGATGCGCCAGGACCACCGCGCCGGTGAGAAAGCGTTCGTGGACTACTGCGACGGCCTTTCGATCACCAACCCTGGGACCGGCGAGCTGATCACGACGCAACTTTTCGTGGCGGTGTGGGGCGCCTCGAACTACACCTACGCCGAGGCCAGCCTCACCCAGGAGTTGCCCTGCTGGATCGCCTCCCACGTCCGCGCCTTTGGGCATTGGGGCTGTGTCCCTCGGGCCCTGGTGCCGGACAACCTTAAAAGCGGCGTGATCAAACCCTGCTTCTACGAGCCCGAGATCAACGCGACCTACGCCGACATGGCCGCCTATTACGGGACCGCCGTGTTGCCGGCCCGTGTGCGAAAGCCGAGGGACAAGGCCAAAGCCGAAGTCGGAGTTCTTGTCGCCCAGCGCTGGATACTTGCCGCGCTCCGCCACCGCACCTTCTTCAGCCTGGGAGAGCTCAACGCCGCCATCCGTGAGCTCCTCGAGCGGCTCAACGCCCGTCCCATGCGCAAGATCGGGAAGTCGCGCCGGGACGTGTTTTTGGAGCTCGACCGGCCAGCGGCGCTGCCGTTGCCCGAGCGGCCCTACGAGTTCGCCGACTGGCTCGTGGCGAAGGTCAACATCGACTACCACGTCGAGGTCGACCGGCACTACTACAGCGTCCCGTTCCAGCTTGTCGCAGAGAAGCTCGACGTGAAGTTGACCGCGACCACGGTGGAGTGTCTGCGCAAGGGGGAGCGCGTGGCCGCCCATGCGCGCTCCTACGTCCCGCATGCGCACACCACGCTCGCCGAGCACATGCCGCCCGAGCACCGCCGCTACGCCGAGTGGACGCCCTCCCGCATGCTCAGTTGGGCGGCCGCCAAGGGGCCTTCCACCGGACAGGTGGCCGAGCGCATCCTGGCGTCCAAAACCTTCCCCGAGCAGGGCTACCGGGCCGTGCTCGGCATCATGAGGTTGGGCAGGAACTACGGGGATGAGCGTCTGGAAGCCGCCTGCACGAGGGCGCTGCGCTTCGGCGCCTGCTCGTATCGGTCGGTCCAGGCCATCCTGGTACAGGGGCTCGACCGCCAGCCCGATCCTGAGCCCGAGCCAGCCCAGCCTTCACTTCCCATGCACGAAAACATCCGTGGCGAACAGTACTACCGCTGACAAGGAGGTTCCCATGCTCAACGAAGCGACCGTCCACACGATGAACGCATTGAAGCTCTTCGGCATGGCCAGGGGCTTTCCCGAACGCCTCGCCGATCCCAATCACGCCCAGCTCGACCACGCCGAGTTCGTCGGCCTGCTTGTGGAGGATGAGAAGACCCACCGCGAGAGCAAGCGGCTACGGCGTCTCTTGAAGAACGCCAGGCTGCGCTTCCCCGGCGCATGCCTTGAGGACGTCGACTACAGCCATCCCAGGAACCTGCCCAAAGCGTTCATGCGCGAGCTTGCGACCACGACCTGGATCGAGGCCCATCGCAACGTCGTGTTGGTCGGGCCAACCGGAATCGGCAAGAGCTGGCTCGCCTGCGCGCTCGGCAACCACGCCGCACGCGCCGGCTTCACGGTCATCTACGTGCGAGCTCCCAGGCTCTTCGAGAGCCTCCAGCAGTCCCGCGGCGACGGCACGCACCTGAAGGCCTTGAACCGCCTGGCCAAGGCCGACGTCCTTGTGGTCGACGACTTTCTGATCACGCCGCTTGCCGCACCTGAGCGCAGGGACTTCCTGGAGATCGTCGAGGACCGCTACCAAGCCGCCTCAACCGTGATCGCCACCCAGTGCCCGATCGAGCGCTGGCACCAGGCCATCGGCGATCCCACGCTGGCCGACGCCATCTGCGACCGGCTCGTGCACAACGCCTACAAGCTGGAACTCAAGGGGCCGTCCCTGCGTTCGAAGGCGGACAAGGATTCAGGAAAACCGTCGTGAGCTCGATCGATCGTCGATTCGATTGGCGAAAGGAGGCGGGAAACAACTACACTGCCAGCCGTCCAGCGTCGCTACGCTCCGAGGCGCCCCTCGTTTTGCTCCGGACGACCCCTCGCTTTCAGACCGGACAGGCCCTCGTTTTCGCCGGAATGCGCAGAATGTACAGAGGGATCGAAATGGCTAGATACGGAGCGCGTCCAGCGCAAGCTGCGAAACCAACAGAATTATTGCTGCGGCTTTCATCGCTGCAATCGCCGGAAGTCGCGGCGTCCCTGGAC
>JACPRT010000194.1 GCA_016189845.1 Chloroflexota bacterium
AATCGCACGGAAGGCCGTCTCAAAGATCCCGAAGCCTGGTGGATGCGGCGACGTTCAAGCTATGGCGCTTCGGGATGTCCGGGCGGCGTCGTTTCGATTTCGGAGCGCGGCTGGTCCGCCTGGCGATGCGTCCGATGGGCCGTCGAGGCTGGGTCGGCTGGCTGCCGGGCCCGGTTGGCGGTTGGACGAAGAGCAGGCAGTTCCGGGTACCAGCCGGGAAGTCGTTTCTGACTCAGTGGCGTGGGCGGCGTCGGAACGCAAGCGGCGGCCGGAAGCGCGGGAGCGGCTCGTGACAGAGCGGGGTGCGTTTCTCGACAAGGTCGCGGGCATCCTCGGGAAGCCGCGCGGCAGGGCAGTCGACCCTGACGCGGCCACTCATCTGGCGGAGGGTATCGAGGAAGCCAGGCTGGCGGCAGAAAAGGTCAGACGGACGGCGCACGACGAGGCCGCGTCGCTCATGGATGGTCTGGCTCAAGGCGCCGCGCAGTTGGGCTGGGTCGTGCATCGCACGGTGTCCCACGAGGACGCGGCGGACGCGGTCCTCGAGATTTGCAGGCGGGCAGCGGTCCGGACGGCCCTGCGGGCCGACATGCCGGTATTCGGACGCGTGCCGGTCGATCGCACATTGCAAGCTGCAGGAATCGACATCTCGACTGCGGCGCGCCCCGCTGGCGACACGTACACGGACGACGCGAGGCGAAGGATCAGGGCGGCTGCGTTTGCAGTAGATGTGGGCATTACGGGCGTCGAATATGCCGTCGCCGAAACCGGCACCGCGGTGCTCCACCCCCGTCAGGGGCTTTCCAGGCTCGTGTCGCTCGCGCCGCCCCGACACGTCGCGATCGTCGAACGCGGCCAGGCGCTCCCCTCGCTCGACGAGCTCTTTCTGCTAGAGCGCGAAGCCTTCCTGAGCGGCACCCTCACGTCGTCGTTCAACCTGATCAGCGGCCCGAGCAAGACCGGCGACATCGCAGCGACGATCGTCCAGGGCGTTCACGGCCCTGTCGAGGTCCACATGGTGCTGGTGGGGTAGAAGGCGTTACGCGTGACGTAACGTGTAACGACATGCGACAATGATCAGCAATGATCGTCAGCTACCGCGATAGGCGATGTGGATTATCACTGAGGAACACGCCATGGTACGCAGGGCCATCCATCCAGGAGAGCACTTGGCAGAAGAGCTTGAAGCGCTGGACATGAGCGCCGCGGAGCTCGCGCGTCAGTTGAAGGTTCCGACCAATCGTGTTACGGAGATCCTGAACGGCCAGCGCGCGATTTCCGGAGACACTGCGTTACGTCTGGCTCACTTCTTCGGAACGAGCCCGCAGTTCTGGCTAAATCTTCAGAGCCTTTACGAACTTCGGATGGCCGAAGAGAAGAGCGGGAAGACAATCAAGAAGCTGCCAACCCTGAAGCAGGTCGAAGAAGTAGGCGCCAATTAGGCCAAGCGCGTGTGGGCGCCGGCGCCGATCAAGACGGCCCGTAGCGCCTCTTCCGCCGCCCGGGCAATCAAAGGACCGCTGCCGCCAATGGCGTCGTCGAGTGACATCGGCCCGCTGACGAGTGAGAACGCGGCGTCGATGCCCAGCGGGCGGGTCTGCTCGTAGCCTTCTCCAAGCGATCCAGCGATCGCGATCACAGGGATGCCGCGCCTCTTTGCCAGCAGGGCCACCCCGACCGGGGCCTTGTTGAAGATCGTCGACTTGTCGATCTGGCCCTCGCCCGTGATCACAAGGGCTGCGCCGTGCATTTTTGCATCCAGCCCGACCGCTTCCAGCACGATATCGACGCCCGCCCGCAGTTCGGCGTTCACGAACGCCATCAGGCCAGCGCCGAGGCCACCGGCCGCACCGGCGCCGGGGCGGTCCTTCACGTTCTTTCCCAGGTCATGGGCCACGACTTCCGCGAAATGGGCAAGCGCGGCGTCCAGCTGCCTGACCAATTCCGGCGTGGCGCCCTTCTGCGGTCCAAAAATCGCCGAAGCGCCGGTCGGACCGCACAGAGGATTGTTCACATCGCACGCCACCGTGACCCGAACTCGGTTCAGCCGTTCGTCGGCTTTCGACGTGTCGATCCGCGCTAGATTTGCCAGAGCGGCCCCGCCACGAGGGAGTTCCTTGCCGCGTTCGTCCAGCAGGCGGAATCCCAGCGCCTGCGCGAAGCCGGCTCCGCCGTCGTTGGTGGCGCTGCCGCCTATGCCGACTATGAACTTCAGGTGGCCGGTATCCAGCGCGGCCTTGAATAGCTCCCCTACGCCGTAGGTAGTGGTCCGTAGCGGATCACGCTCTGCAGACTTCAGGAGCGCGAGGCCCGACGACCGGGCCATCTCGATCACCGCGGTCTGGCCGTCGCCCATCGAACCCCACTGTGCGTCGATCGGTCTGCCCAGGGGGTCTGTCACGCGGCTCGACAGGATTCGCCCGCCGCTGCTGTCGACCAGGGCTTGGAGGGTGCCGTCGCCCCCGTCTGCGACCGGTACCAGGACCGTCTGAACCTCCGTGCTCGCCCGCAAGACGCCCGCTTCCATGGCCCGGGCCACTTCCAGCGCGGTCAGGCTGCCCTTGAAACCCTGGGGAGCGATCACGATCTTCATCGTGCCCGGATTATATTGCCCGGCCGTTGGTACACTGCCGGGGTCTCAATCGAGAAAGGTTTCCTGTTGCCCCCAAGCCGGCCGCCTGCAAACGCCTCCATCGAAGACCTGAAACGCGCGGTCACCGAAGAGATAGACCGCCATGCCGATGAGATAGTCCGGACCTCCCAGCGGATCCTGGCCGAGCCTGAAACGGGCTTCCGAGAGACTAGGACAGCGCGCGTCGTGGCCGCGACGTTCACGCGCCTGGGAATCCCGTACCGAGAAGGGATCGCGATCACGGGCGTGATCGGCCGCGTGGGCGGCGCGCGCAAGGGCGTGAACGTGGCCGTCATGGGCGAGCTCGATTCGCTGATCGTGGCTGCGCACCCGCACGCCGATCCCGAGACGAGGGCCGCACACGCCTGCGGTCATCACTGCCAGATCGGAAGCATGCTGGGCGTCGCGTACGGCATTACTCTCTCGGGGGTAGTCGATCACCTCGCCGGCGGAGTCACCTTCATGGCGGTGCCGGCGGAGGAGTTCATCGAGCTGGAATGGCGGACCCAGCTCCGCGATGCGGGCAGGATCGAATTCCTCGGGGGGAAGCCGGAGTTCGTCAGGCTGGGGGAGTTCGACGACATCCAGATTGCGATGCTGACGCACACTTCCTCCGACTACACCGGCTTCAGCATCGGTAACACCAGCAACGGCATGGTCGGAAAGGTAGTCCGGTTCCAGGGAGTCGCTGCGCACGCCGGGGGCCGCCCCCATCTCGGTGTGAACGCGCTCAACGCGGCCCATGTCGCTCTCGCCGGGATACACGCCCAGCGCGAAACCTACCGAGACCAGGACTTCGTCAGGGTGCATCCGATAATCACGAAGGGCGGTACGGTGGTGAACGCCGTTCCCGACGACGTCCGAATGGAGACGTATGTGCGGGCGGCATCGGTGCCTGCGATCGTCGCTGCAAACAGCCAGGTCGATCGGGCGCTGCGCGCCGGCGCTATGGCCGTGGGTGGCTCGGTCAAGATCAGTACTCTGCCTGGCTACCTGCCTTTGCGGCAGCACGCCGTGCTATCCGAGTTGTTCGCGGCGAATGCGAGGCGGCTGGTCGCAGAAGACAAGGTTGTGCGTGGCGGACATGGCGGCGGGTCCACCGACATGGGTGACATCTCGCACCTGGTCGCGACGATCCAGCCCTATGTCGGAGGGGCGACCGGAGTCGGCCACAGCGAGCACTATCTGATCAACGACTACGCGCTGGCAGTCCTTCAGGCGGGAAAGGCCATGGCCATGACGGTGGTCGACCTGCTCGCCGACGGCGGGGCGGAGGCCACGAGGGTCCTCGCCGGTTACAGGCCCGCAATGACGAAGGCCGAATACCTGAGCCTCCTGCGCGGGATGCAGTCCGAAAAGACGTATTCAGAATGACGTATTCGGAGTAGGGGGGCCAAACTGGCGGACCAGGACCACGGCGCTCTGAAGGCGGCCGCATTCAAGGCCATCGACCACGCGAAACAGGACATCGTCGCGGTCGCGAAGGCGGCGTTCGCCACACCCGAGGTCGGTTTCGAAGAAGAGGCGACTTCTGCGCTTATCGCCGACCGGCTGGAGGCGCTTGGGCTCCCGGTGATGCGCAAGATCGCGGTGACGGGGGTCAAGGCAGTCAGGCGGTTCGCCGCAGCCAGCCCGACCGTTGCGATTATCGGAGAGCTGGACGCCGTGCGGGTGCCCGGTCATCCGGGCGCGCGACCGGGGACCGGCGCCGCCCATGCCTGTGGCCATCACGCCCAGCTTGGGATGCTCTACGGCGCGGCGATCGGGCTGAACATCCCTGAACTGTCCGGACCGCTCGCTGGTTCGGTCGCATACTTCGCGACACCCGCAGAGGAGTTCATCGACGTCGCCAGGCGGCTGGCGCGGCGCGAGGCCGGCGAGATCCAGTTCCTGTCGGGCAAGCAGGAGATGATCCGGCTGGGCGCGTTCGACGACATCGACATGGCGATGCTCGTCCATACCAGCTCCGAGGAGCCCGCAGGGCGGTTCATCGTCGGCGGCACGAGCAACGGGCACCTGGTGCACAACGTGCGGTTCATCGGCCGGGCCGCGCACGCGGGCGGGGCTCCGCACGACGGCATAAATGCGCTGCAGGCTGCCTCGCTGGCGATCATGGCGATCAACACGCAGCGCGAGACGTTCGAGGAGAAAGACGTCACCCGCGTGCACGGGATCCTCACGAAGGGCGGCACGTCGGTCAACTCCGTCCCGGCGGAGGTCACCTACGAGGGACGCGTGCGGGGCCGCGACATTGCCGCCGTCGACAAGGTCGTGGCGCGGGTCGAGCGATGCTTCAAGGCCGGCGCGCTGGCAATCGGCTGCGATCTGGAGATCACGACCGTCCCGGGGTACCTGCCGCTTCGAAACGAGCCCGGCCTGGACGATGTGTTCGTCGCGAACGCGAGGGCAATCGCGGGTCATGGGTCGGTAATCAGCCAGCCCTACGACGAGACCCGGGGTGGATCGACCGACATGGGCGACCTCAGCCAGCTGATCCCCGCCATCCATCCGTACGTGACCGCCGCGAAGGGCGTCGCCCACGGCGACGACTACCAGATCGTCGACTACGACCTGGCTGTGATCCAGCCGGCCAGGGTGCTGGCTGCGACCGTGATCGATCTGCTCGGGGATGGTGGACGGCTGGCCGCCGAGGTAAGACAGAGACACCGCCCCGCGATGACGAAGGCGGAATATGTTCGTTCTCAGTCGGAGCGCCACCGGGTAGTCCGTTACAAAGGTGAGTGATCAAGAATGAATGCCGAACCAGTCGTCCCAGATACCCGCGGACCCATAGTCTTCACCGTCTGGTACGACTACATATGACCGTGGTGTTATATCGGGCTGGCACGGCTCGACAGGCTCGGCAGGGAGTTTCCGCTGCAGTTCGATCTGCGGGCCTACTTCCTGCACCCTGAGATACCGCCCGAAGGACAGCTGCGACGCAGCCGGCCGTTCGAGGCGCCGGGGCAGCCGCCTCGCTGGCAGGCCTACGCGGAGGAAGAGGGCCTGGTCATGAGGCGGGCGGAACTCACACCGTATTCGAGGCTGGCCCAGGCGGCGACCGAGTACGCAAAGAGCTACGGGAAGGCGGAGGCCTTCCACCACGCCGCCTACAGGGCGCTGTGGGAGGACGGAGCGAATCTGGGCGACATGGCGGTGCTGGAGAAGCTTGCCACAGGCGTGGGGCTCGACTGGGCCGATCTCAGCCAGAAACTAAGGGCGGGCGTGTACGACGCAGTCATAGAGCAGCAGCACGACGAAGGGATACGCG
Source organism: Chloroflexota bacterium (assembly GCA_016189845.1). Classification (GTDB taxonomy): domain Bacteria; phylum Chloroflexota; class Dehalococcoidia; order Lucifugimonadales; family Lucifugimonadaceae; genus VGZT01. The sequence goes on from JACPRT010000194.1 coordinate 5,904, forward strand.
TCGGGGTCGAGGGCGTCCCGGCGTTCGTTGTCGACCGCCTCTTCTACTTCAGCGGGGCTCAGCCAATTGAGATGTTCCGGCTCGTCGCCAAGAGGGCCCTTGACGCCCGCCGCAGCGAGGACTCGTTGGGCTAGTTGCGACGCAAGCCAGCCGGTGCTCGGGACATGCCTGCGTGGGCTGCCCGCAATCTGATGCCACCGGTGATGTCATTTCGCGCTTTTGATGGCACCCGTGGCATCAAATCGCGGGGGACCTGAAAAGTAACGGGCGACCGGGCGACCTGCGAAGCCGCGGGGGGACCGAAGGCGAACCCGCCGATCAAATTGTTTGCGAGAGAAGCGCTAGCGGTTCGGGGCGCTCGTGCTCGCCGCAGCGGCCAGTGCGGCCACGCGCTGCCGCACGCCCTCGGCCACCTCGTGGTACTCGTCGGCTACCGCGTCGCTGATAAGCACCGTCGGCTTCTCCTGGTTGCGGTACTCCGGCCGCATCTCGAATCGACCCAGGAACGGCACGCCGGTCTCCTCGGCTAGCTCCTCACCGGCGCCACGCCCGAAGATCTCGCCCGTGAAATTCTCGACGACGCCGATCACGTCCAGGTTCAACTTGCGGATCATGTTGATCGAGCGCTTGGCGTCGAGCTTGGCGAGTTCTTGCGGCGTGGTCACGACGACGAAGCCGTCGAGGTTCAGGGTCTGCATCACGGTCAGCGGGGCGTCGGAGGTCCCGGGCGGTAGATCGACGACCAGATAATCGAGCTCGCCCCACTCGGTCATCGTGAGGAACTGGTTGATGGCGTTGTGGATCATGGGCCCCCGCCAGATCGTCGCCTCTTCCTCGTTCTGCTGGAAGAAGGCCATCGACATGACCTTGACGCCGAACCGAGACGATGGGGTGAACACCCCGGAGCCCGGGTCCCGCGTAGGAGGCTCCGAAATCCGCAGCACGCGCGTGACATTCGGGCAGTCGATGTCGCAGTCGAAGAGAGCGACCCGGCCGCCTTCCTGGGCGAGGGTGACCGCGAGGTTCACGGCCACCGTGGTCTTTCCGACCCCCCCCTTGCCGCTGTATACGCCGATCTTGTGCTGAATCCGGCTGAGCTTGTCGCCGATGCGCTTGCGCTGTTCGAAGTTGGCGCGGATATGCGCGAGCTTCGCCTCTTCCTGGGGAGTCAGCTTGCGGCGCTGCGGTGGATTGGTCATCGGCTAGTCGATGCCGAGCAGCTTCTTGCCGTCTTCCGATATCCGGTCAGGCGTCCACGGCGGTTCGAACACCACATTGACCTTGACGTCCTCGACCTCGTCCAGCTCTGCGATCCGCCACTCGGCCTGCTGGCCGATGTACGGGCCCATGCCGCAGCCGGGCGCGGTCAGGGTCATGTCGACTTCGACCTCGTTGCTTTCGTTCACGTCGACCCTGTACACGAGACCGAGGTCGACTATGTTGACGGGAATCTCGGGGTCGTAGACGTCCTTGAGTGCCTCGAGCACCTGGTCTTTCGTTAATTTGCCCATCAGCGCCTCCTGCACATGCTCGTCGGATTCAATCGCGATTGTAGCAACCGCACGTTGCCCCATCCCGTTGAGAGGCGGCGGGCGCCAACCCTACCGCGCCCGAGGCTCCGCCTTCGCCCTGATGTCTTCTTGCGCCTGATCGACCTGCAGCTTGCGCAGGTCGGTGATCTGGTCTCTGAGCACGGCAGCCTTCTCGAACTCCAAATCCCGCGCCGCCGCCTTCATCTGCGCTTCGAGGTCCTTGATCAGGCGGGCCAGCTCGTCCCGGGGGATGTCGCCCCCGGTACCGGCGACACCGGGGAGCGCGGGGTACGGCGCCTTCTGTTCGGCGATCATCCGCACCCGCTCCGTGATGTCGCGGACTTCCTTGATGATCGACTGCGGGTTGATCCCGTGGTCGAAGTTGTGCGTCGTCTGGATCGCCCGGCGGCGCTGGGTCTCGTCGATGGCCGCCCTCATCGAATCGGTGACCCTGTCCGCGTACATGATCACGTGACCGTTGATGTGCCTTGCCGCGCGC
>JACPRT010000195.1 GCA_016189845.1 Chloroflexota bacterium
GCGATGATCCGTTCGAGTACGGGCACGGTTAATGGCTCGATGTAGACGGCGTCCGCCATGTCGGCGTCGGTCATGATGGTCGCCGGGTTGGAGTTAACCAGCACGACCTCGACGCCCTCTTCCCGCAGCGCCTTGCAGGCCTGGGTGCCCGCGTAGTCGAATTCTGCCGCCTGGCCGATCACGATCGGCCCGGAGCCGATTACCAGGACCTTTCTTGGCGCCAGATGGGTCATTTCGACCGCCGCGCCATGTCGATGAATCGGTCGAAGAGGTACTCGTTGTCCTTCGGCCCGGGCGACGCTTCCGAGTGGTACTGGATCGTCATGATCGGCAGCAACCTGTGCCGGAGTCCTTCGACCGTCCCGTCCGAGAGATCGACGTGGCTGATCTCCAGTTCGGACGGAAGGCCCTCCACCGACACCGAGTAGCCATGGTTCTGGGCCGTGATGTACACGCGGCCGGTTGCCAGGTCTTTCACGGAGTGGTTCCCACCCCGGTGGCCGAACTTCAACTTGAATGTCTTCGCGCCAAACGCTCGGCCGACCACCTGATGGCCGAGGCAGATGCCGAAGATCGGCACCTTTGGCGCAAGCTCTCGAACGGCCTGGACCGCGCCGTCGAGGATCTCGGGGTCGCCCGGCCCCGGCGACAGCAATACGCCGTCAGGCTTCAGTGCCAGGACCTCCGCGGCGGACGCCGCCGACGGCGCCACGATGACGTCGCAGCCTCGCTGTGACAGCAGCCGGAGGATGTTGAACTTGACGCCGTAGTCGCCTACGACGATGCGCGGCCTGCGTTCGAGGGTCGGGGTGGCTTTAGGGATGGCACCCGGCGCGGCGGTGATCTGCGGGCTGCCGTCTGGCGGCACAGTGAGGCGCCAACCGGGGTCCCCGTGTTCCTCGCGCCCGTCCCACTGGTGGACCTGGGCGCCCGAGACCGCCGCGACGACGTCCTCCTCCCCGTACCGGGGCCGTGCCCTGATTGCCAGCATCGCCTGCTCGATATCCGGATCCCCGGTGATGACTCCCATCATGACCCCGCGCGTGCGCAGCCTTCGCGTGATTGCCCGCGTATCCACGCCCGCCACGCCGGGGATGCCGTGTCGAAACAGATATTCGTGGACCGTGAGCTCGCTCTCGAGGTGGCTCGGCTGCTCGCAGTCTTCGCGGACCACGAGCCCGCGCACCTGGATCTGCCGCGACTCCCAGTCGCGTCCGTTGATGCCGTAATTGCCGATCATCGGATACGTCGGGACGAGGACCTGTCCCGCGTACGACGGGTCGGTCAGCATCTCCTGATAGCCGGTCATCGAAGTGTTGAAGACGACCTCACCGACCGTCAGGCCGCGCGCCCCGAGCTGGACCCCATCGAATCGGACACCGTCCTCGAGAATCAGATAGGCCGCGCCGCGTTCTGAGGCTTCTCGTTGGAAGACAGGAGTCACGCGCTCGCCCCAGCGTGGTCGGCCGCCGCGTCGTAGACCACAGCGCCGCCGAAGATCGTGGTCGCCACGCGGCCCTTCATGGTCACCCCTGCCAGCGGCGAGTTCTTACCCTTGCTGACGAATCTGGACGGCTCCACGACCCACTCTTCGTCGGGGTCGAAAACGACGACGTCGGCCGGCGCGCCGTTCGCCAGCGTGCCCAGACCCGGGATCGCTGGCGCCTTCGCCCGAACGGTCTGGTCAGCAGCCGCGCGCCCCAGGAATCGGCCCGGCGCGGTGGACATTCGGTCGACGAGCTGTGCGATGGACAACTTGCCCGAGTGCACGAGCGAAATCGCGGAGGCGAAAGCGGTCTCGATGTTGCTGATTCCGTTGGCCGCTTCGACGTACGTGCAGACCTTGTCGGTCTCGGCGTGCGGGGCGTGATCGGTGGCGATGAAATCGATGATGCCTTCGGCCAGAGCGTCCACCACCGCGTCAACATCCTCCTGCGATCTCAGCGGCGGGTTGACCTTGGTATTCGTGTCGTAGGCGCCGAGAGTAAGCGCGCCGCCATCCGGGGTCGACCCCCTCTTGCCGTACACCCAGGCGTCGGTGAGTGTCAGATGATGAGGCGTGACCTCGGCCGTGACGTTTAATCCACGTTCCCGCGCATCCCTCACGAGGTCGACCGCCTGCCGGGTGCTGATGTGGGCGATGTGCAGCCGCCCGCCGGTCAGCTCGCACAGCGCTATGTCGCGGGCGACCATCGTCGCCTCGGCCTGCGAGGGCCACCCCGTGAGGCCCAGGTGCGCCGATACCGCTCCTTCATGCATCTGGGCGCCGTTCGTGAGCGCCGGGTCCTGGCAGTGGTTGATGATCGGCAGCCCGAGCGGCGACGCATACGACAGCGCCTGCCGCATGAGGTTGGCGTCGGCCACTGGATCGCCGTCGTCGCTGAAACCTATCGCTCCCGCCCCAGCCAGCTCTGCCATCTCGGTCAGCTGCTTGCCATGCCGCCCGACCGTGATTGCGCCGATCGGCAGCACCCGCACGACCGCCGTCTCCCGCGCGCGGCGCACGACGAACTCGACGACGCTCGCCGTGTCCTGCGGCGGCTCGGTGTTCGGCATCGCGCACACGGTCGTGTAGCCGCCGCGCGCCGCCGCAGCCGTCCCGGTGGCAATCGTCTCCTTGTACTCAAGCCCTGGCTCACGCAGGTGCGTGTGCAGGTCGATGAACCCCGGAGCGACCACCTTGCCTCTTGCGTCGACGAGTCGGTATCCGGCCTCACCTGCTACCGCGAGAGATCCCGGCTTGTCCGTGACCTGTTCGATCTTGCCGTTCTTGATCAGTACATCGGCAAGCCGGTCGATCCCCTGTGAGGGATCGATCACGCGTCCACCCGTGATCGCCAGGAGGCCGTTCTTACGATCCGCCATTGCGCGCCCTCGCACAGAGCATGTAGAGCAGGGCCATCCGGACCGCTACCCCGTTGGCGACCTGTTCCTCGATCACCGATTGCGAGCCGTGAGCGACGTCCGAGCTGATCTCGACGCCCTCATTCATCGGTCCCGGATGCATGAGCAGCGCGTCGGGCCGGGCGAGCCCGAGCGTGGCCGAGTTGATCCCGTATTCGCGGGAGTACTCCCGCAGGCTGGGAAGGTGACCGGCGTCCTGCCGCTCTCGCTGGATTCGGAGCACCATCACGACGTCGGCGCCGTCGACCGCCTCTTCGACTCGTCCCACGACCCTCACGCCTTCGTATGGCGTGCCTTCGGGGATGGACGACCCGGGCACGAACCCCGGTGGCAGGAGCGTGGGCGGGCCGCACACGACGACTTCCGCCCCCATCTTGCGGAAACCGATCATGTCCGACCGTGCGACGCGGCTGTAGAGGATGTCGCCGATGATGGCGACGCGCTTGCCTGCGAGCTTCCCGCGCAGGCGCTCGATCGTGTAGATGTCGAGCAGGGCCTGCGTCGGATGGGCATGCGTGCCGTCGCCGGCGTTGATGACCGGCGTGTCCAGGTGGCGCGCGACGAAATACGGCGCGCCCGAGTGAGGATGCCGCATGACCAGGGCGTCGATCTGCATGGCCTGCAACGTGCGGACCGTGTTGAGGAGCGACTCGCCCTTGGTGACGCTGCTGGCGCTCGCGGTCACATTGATCACGTCTGCTCCGAGGATCTTGCCGGCCTGCTCGAAGGACACCCTCGTGCGCGTGCTCGCCTCGAAGAAGACCGTGACCACGGTCTTGCCCCGCAGCGCGGGCGTCTTTCGGACGCCCCTGCCGAGGACCTCCTTCATGCCGTCGGCGTTAGCCATGACCTCCTCGATCTCAGCCTTCGTGAAGTCGTCGAGATCGAGCACGTCGCGGCGCGGGCCCGCCCACAGCGCGCTCTGGTTTTCACGGGGTTCAGCTACGCGTCGCATCGCCCTCCCCCACCTTCGATAGGACCACACCGTCTTCGCCGTCAACCTCTCGCAGGCGGACGCGCACGCGCTCGTCGCGAGCGGTCGGCACATTCTTGCCGACGTAGTCGGGCCTGATTGGAAGCTCGCGATGACCGCGGTCGACCACGACCGCGAGCTGGATCGACGACGGCCGTCCAAAGTCGTTCAGGGCGTCCATTGCCGCCCGGATCGTCCGGCCGGTGTACAGGACGTCGTCGATGAGGACCACAGGGCGGTCGTTGATGTCGAACTTGATCTCGGTCGGCTTGACCGGGTGCCGTGCGGCCTGGTCGAGGTCGTCCCGGTACAGGCGGGGGTCGAGGCTGCCGACGTCGACCGGGCGCTTCTCGAATTCCGTCACGGCCTCGGCGATGCGCCGCGCCAGGTACACGCCCCGGGTCTGGATGCCCACCAGCGCTACAGCGCGGTCCCCCGCGTTGCGCTCCAGGATCTCGTGGGCGATCCGGTTGAGGGCGCGCCGCAGTTGGTCGGCGGTCATGATTTCGATTTCGGGCAAGAAAAAACCCCTGCCGGCTCGACCAGCAAGGGTTTCGCGACCGGGCGCGCGTTCGCTTGTTCGAATTCGCGTCGCCCTGGATGCGGTGGCTCCTTGCCAGCCTCGCGGGACTGGATTTAAAGGTCACCTGGGGCTATTCAGTTCTAAGCAGAATACCACCGGCTCACCGGGGCGACAACGATGACCGCATCGCCACGGGTTCATAGCGGCAGCCACGTTTCGAATGGCCGATAGCAAACGTTTCGATCAGCCGCAACGTAACCTTTCGATTGGCCGAGGTAAAAGGTTACGATTGGCCGAATATGGCCACCGTTCACCGTAGCGTGCGCGTCGTGATCACGAGATAGGCGCCAGCCGGCCCGCGTGCCACGTAGGAAAGGCGACGGGGCCGGTTCACGTGCCCGCAGTCGCAGCGCATCGTGCGGACGGCGCGCGTCCGCAGCATGAGCGAACCGCAGGCGTCGCAGGTGGCGCTCCACCGTGCCCTCGACACCCACTTGTGCACCGGCAGGTTGACGTAGCGACGCGGGCCGACACCCAGCTCGTGGCACACGGCCTTGAATTCCCGCCCGTGTGCCGTGGCTTTGGGGTGCCGGTGGTGAGTGATCGCGTGCGCAAGCTCGTGCAGGAGTATTTCGCGCTGGTCTGCCGGGTCGCCGAGCGCGAGGAGCCGGCTGCTGAGCGTCACCTGCCTGCTGGTCGGCGTATACGAGCCGAATGTGCGCGTCATTCGGCCCGATACCTTGATCGCAGGCAACTTGAGTTCGGGCGCGTGCTTGACCAGAACGGTCGCCGCAAGTTCACTGAGCCCGTTCAGCGACACTCTGCGCAGGCTGAACGGTGCTGCGGTGGA
>JACPRT010000205.1 GCA_016189845.1 Chloroflexota bacterium
AGCCCAGGCGTTCGCCGCGCGCCGCGGGAGCGAGCCAGCGGCGCTTCTGGGCGTCGGTCCCGAACCGCATGAGCGGTTCCGCATAGAGGGTGTTGTTGACCGTCATCATCAGGCCAACGGCCGCCGAGGCGCCGCAGACCTCCTCGAGGGCGAGGATGTAGGCCAGGTAGTCCATCCCGGCCCCGCCGTATTCTGCAGGGACGCAGATGCCGAGCAGGCCCAGCGATGCCATGCGGCGGATCAGGTCGGCGGGAATGGCGCCCTGCCGGTCGTACTCGTCCGCCCGGGGAGCGATTTCCTTAGATGCGAACTCCCTGACCATGTTGCGGAGCGACAGCTGGGCATCCGTCAGGTCGAATTCCATGTTTCCCCATCTGCGGCCGCGGACGACGGCCGGACTGGGCACATTGTCGCCGGGACCATTCCCGGACGCCATACCCGGGCCATCGGTTGCGGGCACACACTCATAAGGAGGGCGTGAAAAGCGAGGCCGCGGAGAGGCATGTGAACGTATACTCGACATATGCCGGTAGATGGATCGACCACGATCGCCAGGGCCGGCAATGCGCAGGTCCGGGGACCGGGGCGCGGCCTCACCGAGGCCGATCTGCTCGAAATGTACCGGACCATGGCGCTGAGCCGGACTCTCGATGAGCGCGCCTGGCTCCTCAACCGTCAGGGGAGGGCCGCCATCGTCCCGTCCTCGCAGGGCCACGAGGCCGTACAGCTCGCGTGCGCCCGGGCGACCGACCCTGCGCTCGACCACTACCTGATCTACTACCGCCAGTTGCCGCTCCTCATTGCGCTGGGCGTCACGCCGCTCGAGCTGCTCAGGGGATTTCTGGCCAAGCAAGGCGAACCCATGAGCGGGGGCAGACAGTTCCCGATGCACGGCGCATGTCAGCGCGTCGACGCGTTCTCGTTCTCGAGCGTGGTCGGGACGCAGCTGCCGCAAGCGGTCGGCGTGGCCCTGGCCGACGCGATGCGCGGTGAGAAGCGTGTGTCGATAGCCTTCTTCGGCGACGGCGGCTCGAGCCAGGGCGACACGCACGAGGCGATGAATTTCGCGGGCATCCACCGGTTGCCGGTGGTGTTCCTCTGCGAGAACAACCGCTACGCCATCTCGGTTCCGATGCGGAAGCAGATGGCCATCGATTCGCTGGCGGTGCGCGCCGAGGCGTACGGGTTCCCGGGCGTTTCCATCGACGGCACGGACCCGCAGGCGTCGTACGAGGCTCTGAGCGCGGCGGTCGACAGGGCGCGCGCCGGCAAGGGGCCCACCCTGGTGGAGGCGATGATCGAGCGCATCTTCCCGCACACCACCGACGACGACCAGCGCAAGTACCGGACTGCGGAAGAGATCAAGCACGCCCGCGACCACGACCCGATACCTGTGCTGGAAGCGAAACTGCGCCAGCTCGGCGCGCTGGACAACGCGACCTTCGACCGCATCTGGGCGGACGCGAAGCGTGTCGTCAACGAGGCGAACGAGCAGGCGGACGCCGACCCCTATCCCGACGCCTCGGAGATGTTCACGAATCTCTACGGGGCGCGCTTTACTACGCCGGAGCCGGAATCCCGGCCGGCCCGTCCGAGGCACGTCGCCGCGGCGTAATTACTTCTCGACGATCTCGATCTTTTCGATCCTGTCGCCCGGGGTTCGCGCTGCCTGCGGGTCCCGCGGCGAGATCGTTTTCACGACGTCGATTCCGCTCGATACCTTGCCGAATACCGAATGGCGTCCGTCCAGATGCGGGGTTGCCCCGAACGTGATGAAGAACTGGCTTCCGCCCGTGTTGGGCCGCCCGGTATTGGCCATCGAAAGGACGCCGGGACCGTCGTGCTTCAGCTTCGAGTTGAACTCGTCGGAGATGGTGTAGCCGGGGCCACCGGTGCCGGAACCGGTCGGATCACCGGTCTGCGCCATGAACCCGGGAATCACCCGATGGAACGTGACGCCGTCGTAGTAGCCGCGTCTTGCCAGCGCCACGAAGTTGTTGACGGTGACCGGCGCCTCGCTCGCGAACAGCCTGGCCTGGAACTCTCCCCTGGCCGTCTTGAAAACGGCCGCATACGACTTCTTCGGGTCGATGGTCATCTCAGGAGCTTTGGCCAAGGTAGTCTCCCGTGTCTTATTGCTCGGTGATTTCGATCGTGGTGATCTTGGCGCCGGGAGGCTGGGGTGGTTGCGCCGATGGATCGCGTTCCCTGATCTTCAGGACGACGTCCATGCCTTCGACGACTTTTCCGAAGACCGTATGGACGCCGTCCAGGTGCGGGGTGGGCGCGAACGTGATGAAGAACTGGCTGCCGCCGGTATTCGGCGCGGACGTCTTGGCCATCGATAAGGTCCCGGGGACGTCGTGTTTCAGGACGCTGATCTCGTCGGGAATCACGTAACCCGGTCCGCCTGCGCCCGAGGCCGTGGGATCGCCGCTCTGCGCCATGAAGCCCGGGATCACGCGGTGGAAAGTGACGCCGTTGTAGTACCCGCTCCGGGCGAGGTACACGAAATTGTTCACGTGGACCGGCGCCTGCTTCGGGTACAGCTCCGCCTTGAACTCACCCGCTTCGGTCTTGAACAGGGCGAAGTACCTCTTCCCTGGGTCGATGGCGACCCCGGGGGTGGCCAGGGTCACCTGGCCGCCGATACGGGCCGTGGGCGGCGTCAGCCCTTTGGGTCTGGACTGAACGACGGCCGTGCTCGTTTTGACCGGCGTTGGCGTGGCCTCTTCGGCGCCGCAGGCGACTAACGCGATCGTGAGCAGCGCAAGGCACGCCGCCATCAGGTACAGCCTCATCGTTCACTCCGGGGATTTTTGGCGGCACGGCGTCGCCGCGGTTCTGGTTTTCAGGCCAACCCCGTGAGTATAGAGGCCGTGGCCGCCCCTGGATTCAACGTACGGACGAATCTGTGGGACCGATATGAAAGGAACCGGAGGTGCCATGAAAAAACTGTGAAACACATATAATCGGGACATGCCAGACGACCGCGCTTCGAGCGCGCCCTCACGGTCCATCGCGCCGGAGCCGCGCCCGGGAAAGCTCACCGCCTCAGACCTCGTCGGCATGTACCGGACCATGGTCCTCAGCAGGGTGCTCGACGAGCGGATCTGGCTGCTCAACCGCCAGGGGAAGGCGGCCATCGTGGCGTCGGCTCAAGGGCACGAGGCTGCCCAGGTCGCGCTGGCGCGGGCTACCGACCCGGCCCGCGATCACTACCTTATCTACTACCGTGAGCTGACCACGCTGCTCGCGCTCGGCATGACGCCGCTCGAGCTCCTGAAGGGATTCCTGTGCAGGGATGGCGAACCCCTGAGCGGGGGCCGCCAGTTCCCCACTCACGGCGCCCATCCCCGCGTCGATCTCTTCTCCTTCTCGAACGTGGTCGGCACCCAGCTTCCGCAGGCGGCCGGGGTGGCCCTGGCGGACAAGATGCGCGGCGAAGCCCGGGCGACGATCGTCTACTTCGGAGATGGCGCGACGAGCCAGGGCGACTGCCACGAGGCGATGAATTTCGCGGCGATCCACCGCCTCCCGGTGGTGTTCTTCTGCGAGAACAACCGCTACGCGATTTCGGTGCCGCTCAGCAAGCAGATGGCGATCGAAAACGTCGCAGCCCGCGCCGCCGGGTACGGAATGCCGGGCGTGACGGTCGATGGCACCGACGTCATCGCGGTCTTCGAGGCGGCCCAGGCGGCCGTGGCGCGGGCGCGCGGCGGCAAAGGGCCAACGCTAATCGAGGCCATGGTCGAGCGGCTGTTCCCGCACACCAGCGACGACGACCATACCCGCTATCGTTCGGCCGACGACATCAAGCAGATGCGCGGCAAGGACCCTATCGCGATCCTGGAGACCCAGCTGCGCAGACAGCGGCTGCTGGACGATGCGCTGCACACCGAGATCTGGGCGGAAGCCAAACGGATCGTCAACCAGGCGACCGAGCAGGCGGAAGCCGCGGGGTTCCCCGACCCCGGTGATTTCTCGAAGCGCCTCTACGCGGAGGGCTGAGATGCCGGTCATGACCGTGATCGAAGCCGTCAGGGAAGCGATGCGCGAGGAGATGCGCCGCGACTCCAGAGTCTTCATCATGGGCGAGGATATCGGCGCTCGCGGCGGCGTGTTCCTGGCCACCGACGGCTTCCTTCAGGAGTTTGGCGAACAACGGGTGATCGATACCCCGCTCGCGGAGTCGTCGATCGCCGGCATCGCGATCGGCGCCGCCGTGAACGGCATGCGGCCGATCGCCGAGATCGAGTTCGCCGACTTCGTCTGGCCGGCTATGAATCAGATAGTGGGCGTGGCATCACGGATCCGCTACGGCACGAACGGGACGAAGTTCGCGCCGATGGTGGTGCGCATGCCCTACGGCGGCGGCGTCCGGGGCGGGCTGTATCACTCGCAGACCATCGACGTGGTGTTCGCACACCAGCCAGGGCTGATCGTGATCGCTCCGTCGACTCCGTACGACGCCAAGGGACTTCTCAAGGCCGCCATCCGCTGCGACGACCCCGTGGTCTTCCTGGAACACAAGCGCACTTACCGGTTGGTCAAGGGCGACGTGCCCGCCGAGGACTACGTGCTGCCGATCGGCAGGGCGGACGTAAAGCGGCAGGGCGCCGACCTGACCGCCGTGACGTACGGCCTGATGGTGCACTACTGCCTCGAGGCGGCCAGGAAGCTCGAGGCTGAAGGGATCGAAGTGGAGGTGGTCGACCTTCGGACGCTTGCTCCGCTCGATCGCGAGACCTTTCTGGAGTCGGTGCGCAAGACGAGCAAGGCGATCGTCGTGCACGAGGATTACCACACGTATGGCGTTGGGGCGGAAATTGCTGCGACCATCGCCCAGGACGCTTTTCACGACCTCGATGCGCCGGTCGTGCGCCTGACGGGACCGGACGTGCCGGCAATGCCGTTCGCGCCCACCCTGGAAGCCGAGTTCATGCTCTCGCCGGAGAAGATCGCAAGCGCCATGCGCGAACTCGCGGCGTACTAGGAACGACACCACATGCCGTACCGGGTCAAGCTCCCACAGGTCGGAGAATCGGTCACCGAAGCGGTCATCGGCAAATGGCTGAAGAAGCCGGGTGAGCACGTCGAGAAGTTCGATCCGATCGTGGAGGTAGTCACAGACAAGGTTTCGATGGAATTCCCAGCGCCGGCGGCGGGCACGCTCACGAAGATCCTGCACGCTGAAGGCGCTACCGTCCCCATGGGGGTCGTGATAGCGGAGATGGAGCTCGACGACCCCGGCGCCGCACCCGCGGACGAGGGAACGCCGGCGGGGGAGTCCGGGGAGGCGTCCGCGGAGACCGGGCCGATCGGCCGGGTAGGGCGAATAGTGTCGGGCGCAAACGTGGGCCCGACCGGCGGCGTGTTCGCAGAGGCTACGCACGGGATCCGTGGCGTCGATGCCGGTCGATCCAGCGGGGCCGGTGCACCGGCGCGACCCGACGTCGGCGACCTCACCGGCCGGTACTCGCCGGTGGTCGTCAGGCTGGCGGCCCAGCACGGAATCGAGCTCAGAAGCGTCCGCGGCACCGGTATCGGCGGGCGAGTCACGAAGCAGGACGTGCTCGCCGCGGCGGAAAGCCGCGGACCGGAGACCGGGCTAGCCGCCGGGTCACGGCAGGTCGCAGCGCCGCCGGAGCCGCGAAGCGCCGGGGCTCCCGCCGGCCCCGCCGCGCCCACCGCCGCCCCTGAGGACCGGCTCATCGAGCCTTCGCCGGTCCGCAAGATCATCGCGTCGCGCATGGTGCGGAGCGTCGCCGAAATCCCGCACGCGTGGACAGCCGTCGAAGTCGACGTCGCGGGCATGGTCGCCTGCCGCGAAACCCGCAAAGAGGATTTTCAGCGTCGAAACGGAGTCGACCTGAGCTACGTGGCCTTCACCATGCACGCCATCGCCGCCGCCCTGCGATCGAATCCGATCGTGAACTCGATCTGGGAGTACGGCAAGATTCGTGTGAAGGGGCGCGTCAGCATCGGCCTGGCGGTGGCCGCGCCCCATGGATTGGTCGTGCCCGTCGTCCACGATGCCGACCGGCTTTCGATCGCGGAGATCGCCGCGGCGGTGGCGCCGCTGGTCGAACGCGCCCGCAACGACCGGTTGGCCCAGCCAGACGTGCGGGATGGCACTTTCACGCTGAACAACACGGGCGCCCTCGGGTCGGTATGGGGCAGGGCGATAATCAACTACCCGCAGGCAGCCATCCTCAACACCGAGGCTATCG
>JACPRT010000197.1 GCA_016189845.1 Chloroflexota bacterium
GCTTCCAGCGGCACCTCGTCCAGCTCGCGCTGGCGGGCGCGGCATACGAGATCCGAAGGACGCAGGGCCTGGGCTTCGACGTCGACACCCCCGATGATCTGGACCTCCTGCTTCGTTTGGTTCCCGACTGGTGGGAGCGTGCCGAAGGCCTTGCACGCGGCCTCGACTGGCGCGGAGGCGAGGCCCGATGAGCGCGTCGCCGCGCATCGGGGTCGTGCTACCCACCCGCGGCGTCCTCCTCGGGGCCGGTGAGCCTGCCCCGGCCTCCCGTATCCTCCGGCTTGCTGAGACTGCGGAGAAGGCGGGCGTCGACTCCCTGTGGGTTGGCGATAGCCTCACGGCAAAGCCACGGCTGGAACCGCTCACGACACTGGCGGCCGTTGCCTCGGTAACGGAGCGGCCTCGCCTGGGCACCGCCGTCCTGCTGGCCGCGCTGCGGCACCCGCTGCTGCTCGCCCAGACGTCGGCGACGGTCGACCTGCTGTCCGAGGGACGCCTGACACTCGGCATGGGCGTCGGCGGTGCGTTCACGCCTGCGCAGCAGCTGGAATGGAAGCACGCCGGCGTGGACCAGGCCGGCCGGGCGTCACGGCTGGAAGAGGTGGTGTCAATCGTCCGCCGCCTCTGGAGCGGCGAACGGGTAACCGTCGAAGGCAAGCACTTCCAGCTCGAGGAAGCGGAACTCGGGTTTCGTCCATACCAGCGACCTACAATCCCTGTGTTGCTGGCATGCCACGCCGGGCCGAAACGCGCTCGCCAGTACCGGCGGGCCGCGGAGCTTGCAGACGGCATGATCTCGATCACCGACTCGCCCGGAGAGTTTGCCAGCGTGCGTCAAAGAGTGCTGGAGGAAGTCACGGGGCGCGGCCGTGACGCATCCGTGTTCCAGGCGGTCTACTACATGACCGTCAACGTGAACAAGGACGCTGCCGACGCCAGGGCCGAAGCCGACCGCTGGATCCGGGCGTACTACGGACTCAACTTCTGGGGTGACCGCTGGGGCCCGTTCGGCCCCCCCGAAGCCGTGGCGCTGCGTGCCCGCGAGTACGCGGATGCAGGCGCGACCGAGGTGATTCTTCGCTTCGCATCGTTCGACCAGGAAGCGCAGCTTCGACTGCTGGCATCGGAAGTATTGCCCGCGTTGCGCGCCTGACGCTTCTGTGAGCCGCCGGCCCGGCGGGATGCTACGCTTTCCGCGCTTCGGCGATTCGTAGCTCAGGAGGTTGCATGATGAAGGTCGCATGGATCGGCGTTGGACGTATGGGCAACCCCATGGCAACGAGCGTGCTCAAGGCAGGGCACAAACTCACGGTCCACGACATGCGACGTGAGGCAGCCACGAACCTCCTGGAAGCCGGCGCGCAGTGGGCGTCGACCCCGGCCGAGGCGGCGGTTGGCCAGGACGTCGTGATGATGTGCCTCCCGATGCCCCGCGACGTGGAGGCGGTCTGTCTGGGAGGGGGCAGCCTGGTCGAGGCGGTCAGCCCGTCGACCGTCGTAGTGGACTCTTCCACGAATTCGGTAGAGACGATCCGCCGGCTGCACCAATCGTTCGCCGACGAGGGGCTCACGTTCATGGATGCACCGGTCAGCGGGGGCGTTGCGGGGGCGATCTCGCGGGACCTGTGCGTCATGGCCAGCGGCGACGAGGCCACTTTCAAGCGCATTCGGCCTGTGTTCGACGCCATGGGCGACAAGGTCGTGTACTGCGGGCAGATCGGGAACGGCACGGTGTGCAAGCTCGCGCATCAGCTGTTCAGCGCCATCATCGGGCAGGGAGCGGCCGAAATTCTCACCATGGGCGTGAAGGCTGGCGTACCGCTTGCAACGCTGGTCGACGCTGTCTCGAAGAGCGCGGGAGCGAAGAACCCGCCGCTTCACCGCTGGAAGACCCAGCCGGTAACCTCCAATTTCGATCCCGACTCTCTCACGTTCACCCTTGCGCTGTCCCACAAGGACATCAGGCTCGCAAACGAACTCGGACGCCAGTACGGCGTTCCGCTGCACCTTGGGAGCACGGTCGAGCAGGCCATGATCGAGGCCGTGAACCGCGGTTGGGGATCCAAGAAGGCCGAAGTCGTCCGGCAGCTTCAGGAAGAACGTTCGAAGGTCGACCTAAGCAAGGCTTAGTCGCCTCCGGTATCTCACCTCGAATACCGTGGTGCCGTCGAGCTCCAGCGGCTGCCTCTTGCCGTCGGGCGCCCAGCCTGCCGCAATGTAAAACCGCCTCGCACGCTGGTTGGATTCGAGCACCCACAGCACGGCCGTCTGAAATCCCCGGGCGCTGAGTTCGGCAATAGCCGTCGACATCAGGCGACGCCCGACTCCCTGCCCGACCACAGCGGAGTCCAGGTAGATCGAGTAGACCTCGCCTGTGTGAGGCTCGAGGTCCGCATCGCGCGCCTTGCCTGCGTGCACGAACCCGACGGGCCTGTCGTCGAGCGCCGCCACCGACGTGAAGCTGGCCCCGGGCTGGCTCAACCACTGCATCCATTGCTGCTCGCGCCGGACCAGCGCGGTTGAAAGGTCGTCGAGGAACGCGTCGGGAAGCTGCCCGCGGTACGCCCACTGCCACGCGCGTATGTGCAGCGACGCGATCGCGGGCGCGTCGTCGACGGTCGCTGGCCGAACGGAGATGTGCGTTTTTTCGCCCGTCATAGAGCGAGCTCCGAACGAGCAACAAGCTCTGGAGATTCATTGGCGGCGGAGTTGACGGCCATTGACACCGGATAGGACTCCATCATCTCCGCCAGATACGGCCCCAGCAGCGCGAGCAGGCGGTCGGAGTCTTCGGTCTGCGGGTCCAACCATAGCGACTCCGCCTCTTCGCTCAGCATGGCCGGCATGCGATCGTGGATCTTCTCCGCCAGCGAGTTCGGCGCGGTCGTCACGATGGCGCAGCTCCGCACGACCTTGCCATCGGGGTCTGTCCAGCGGTCGAAGAGCCCGGCCAATGCGAAGAGCCCTCCATCCCGGCGCCGGAAGAGCAGCGGCCTGCGAGATGTCTTTGGACCGGTCCACTCGTAGTAGCCGTCGGCAGGTATGAGGCAACGGCTGCGGGCCAGCGGGCGCTTCCAGATGCCCGACTGGGAGAGCCGGTCCGCTCTGGCGTTGATCGTGTTGCGAGGCAGGTCGTCTGCCTTCGCCCAGTAAGGGATGAGTCCCCATCTCATCCATTCGAGACGGCGCCGTCCGTCGTGGCTCGTCACCGTGACCACCTGCTGCGCGGGCGCGACGTTGTAGCGAGAGACGAGGCGCTCGTCCGCGGTCAGCACCGGGTCGTAGCCGATGCGCGGATCAGGGCCGTCCTGGACCAGTGCCCGGAAGCGGATCCGCAGGTCCGACGAATTGATCAGAACGAAGCGACCGCACATGGTATGGTCATTGAACCACAGAGCCGGAGGAAGCCATGGCGACTCGAAAGCGGATTCTGGTAACGGGGATGAGCGGGCTCATCGGTGGGCTGGCCGGCCGGCATCTGGCGAAGTCGAACGACGTCGTCGCGCTCAATCGCCGCCCGGTCGAAGGCGTCAAGACCTTCCAGGCCGACATCAACGACCTGGCAGTCATCAAGCCCGCATTCGCCGGCGTCGATGCGGTCGTGCATATGGCCGCTTAC
Organism: Chloroflexota bacterium; assembly: GCA_016189845.1. GTDB lineage: Bacteria > Chloroflexota > Dehalococcoidia > Lucifugimonadales > Lucifugimonadaceae > VGZT01. The sequence continues at coordinate 3,620 of JACPRT010000197.1, forward strand.
CTGGGCGACGATCCTCGCGGGCAGATGTCCACCAACGTGGTCGGCGTTTACAACGTATTCGAGGCCGCCCGTGAAGCCGGTGTGAAGCGGGTGGTATTCGGCAGTTCTGGCGCCACGGTGATGGGCTACGAGCGAGATCCCGAATTCCGCCCGCTTGTCGAGGCTCGTTGGCGGGACGTGAAGGAGCCCCGTCCACTGCTCACTCACCTCGTCCCGGTGCGGCCAAACGGCCTGTACGGGGCTGCGAAGGCATTCGGTGAGGCGCTGGGCCGCTATTACTCGGATTTCCACGGCATGTCCGTTCTGTGCATCCGGATCGGACGCGTCGTCGAGGAAGATTGGCCGAGGGATCCCCGGCACGCGGCCGCATATTGCAGTCACCGCGACATCATTCAGATGGTCGAAAGGTGCGTGAACGCTCCAGACTCGGTCCGGTACGACATCTTCTATGCCGTTTCGAACAACCGAGGTCGTTTTAGGGACATCGCCCACGCACGCGAGGTGATCGGGTACGTCCCGCTCGACGGCGTCCCCGACTGGCCCATGAAACGACCTCGGAAGTCGGGCTAAGGGTGGCCGGAAGGACGAACCGTGGCGGCTTCCAGGCGCATCCTTGTGACCGGCATGAGCGGGCTCATCGGCGGCCTTGCGGGCAGGCACCTGGCCCGCTCCCACGAGGTCGTCGCCCTGAATCGCCGGCTGGTCGAAGGCGTCACGACCTTTCAGGCGGATATCAACGACCTTGCGGCCATCCGGCCGGCCTTCGTCGGGGTCGATACGGTGGTCCAGTTGGCCGCATACATGGGGGACGATCAGTACGGTCAGCTGTCCACCAATGTCGCGGGCGTCTACAACGTCTTCGAGGCGTCACGCGAAGCAGGCGTGAAGCGGGTGATTTTCGGGAGCTCCGGTGCGGCCGTTCTGGGCCACGCGCGTGATCCCGAGTTTCAGCCCCTGCTCGAGGCCCGGTGGCAGGATGTCACGGAACCTCGCCCGATGCTCGATCACCTGGTCTCCCTGAGACCTAACAGCGTGTACGGGGCGGTCAAGGCCTTCGGGGAAGCGCTGGGCCGCTACTACTCCGACTTCCACGGCATTTCCGTCCTGTGCATCAGGATCGGCCCGGTGACCGAGGAGGACTGGCCTTCCGACTCGCGGAATGCAGCGTCGTACTGCAGCCATCGCGACGTCGTCCAGATGGTCGAGAGGTGTGTGAACGCTCCCGACTCGATCAGGTTCGACATCTTCTACGCGGTCTCGAACAACCGGGGCCGCTTCAGGGACATCGCGCACGCCCGGGACGTAATCGGATACGAGCCACTCGACGGCATCCCGAACTGGCCCATGAACCGGCCCCACAGGCCAGGCTAAGCCGCCCCGCGCGCTCATCAACGCGTGGGTGCTGCCGCGGAGCGCTCCCAGACCGGCAGTATCTCGTGCTCCGCGAATATCGGACCGACCCTGATGCCCACCTCCGGCCTCGCGTAGAGAGCGCCGGGCACCCCAACGTCCGCGACGTAGAGGTCGCCGACGTATCGCCGCGCCTCTTCGTCCCGCATGCCCCGTTTTGGCAGGGCTATCGTGACCGTTGCGGCCGCCTTTATCGACGGATCGTGCACATCACCGCTGTTGGCATCGACCCCGCTCGGCACGTCCACGGCAAGAATCGGCACCCCGCTGGCGTTTGCGGCCCGGATGAGCTCCGCCACCCTCCCTTTCGGCGCCCCGCTCAGGCCAAGGCCCGTCAAAGCGTCGATCAGTACCGCACCGTCCAGACGCGGCTCCAGCTCGGGTCCCCGGACCCGCGCCTGCATGACCTCGAGGGTCCGAAGCTCGTGGTCCGCCTCACGTTCATAGTCCTCGCGGAGGGCGGTCAGCCAGATTTCCACCTCGGCGCCCCAGCCGATCAGCCGCCTTGCGGCTACCAGCCCACCCCCGCCGGTTCCGCCGATCCCCGCCAGGACCATGATCCGTTTGCCTTCAGGATCACCGCCCAGGAAAAGCCGGCGGGTAGCCCTGGCAACATTCCTGCCCGCGTTCTCCATCGTCTGCCGCAGCGTGATCCCGTACACGTCGACCATCAGCCGATTGACCGCCCGCATCTGTTCCACGGTCACAAACGGGATGCCCTGCACCGCAACCACAGGAACAGGTAGCCTTTACGCCACGCGCTCGAGTACGAACGCTATGAAGATGCGGAATAGCAAGTACGGCACCGCTCCCACGATGACCACGCCCAGGGCCCGGAGCGTCGAGGTGTAGTCGAGGGCCTGGCGCACAGCGATGACCATTGCCAGCAACTGCCATATGAACGCCACTATGAACACGATGTCGCCGATCGCCGGCAGAATCCCCAGGATGGCCAGCACGCCCGGCGATTGCGCGAATCCGAGAACTCTGGCCATCTGTCCCCAGTCGGCATGCGTCCCCGCGGCCTTGAAGATCGTCGTGCCGACGAAATAGGTGATGCCCGCCCAGACCGCCCAGGCGACGATTGCGCCGACAACTCCGTAAACGATGCCGATCGGCCCCGCGCCGCTGACCTGCAGCGCGCCGATGCCGGTGCAGACCGCGACGATGACGACCACTAGCATCGCCTGCACCGTCGCGCCGCGGTCCGCTTCGACCTCTTCGAACACCGCCGCCTTCAGTTGCGCAGCTTCGATCATTCGACGCAGCACCCAGCCACCTCCCACAACTGCTCCCCGAACCAGAAGCGCCAGCCAGCCCTTCGGTGTTACATTCTGCCGTCTCTAGATTTAATTCGCGTGCGAGGAACTGGCAATGAAAATTCTGATGATAGGCGGATCCGGGCACGTCGGGACGTTCGTCACGCCATACCTTCGCGAACGCCACCAGCTGCGCGTGCTCGACGTCAGGCCGCCGAAACACCCGGATGTCGAATTCGTCCAGGGGTCCATCACCAACCCCGGCGACCTGCGCAAGGCGCTCGAAGGGGTGGACACGTTCATCAACATGGTCATGAAGAGCCCCCAGGGCGGTAGCTCGACCGACCAGACCATACCAATAATCACGGAGAACTACGAGGTCAACACCCTGGGACTCCACCTGCTCCTCTTCACGGCGCAGGAAATGGGGATCAAGCGAGGGGTCCACACGAGCACGATGAGCGTCCATCACAGGGCCCGTTCCTGGTACCCGTCTGAAGACGAGCTCCCGCTCGACACGCCGAGCGCCTATGGCCTGACGAAGGGTTTTGGAGAACTGATCTGCCGCTACTTCTGCAGATGGTTCGACATGAACATCATCGCCCTGCGCATCACCGGTCCCCGGACGAGGGCCCAGTGGATCGACGAACGGAAGACGCCTCCCGAAAGGACGACCGGCAGGCTCTATGTGACCGACGAGGAGGACCTCGCCCGGGCCTACCTCGCGGCCCTGGACGCCGTGCAGGTCGGGCACGGGAGATTCGACGCCGTATTCATCGCCGGGGATGAGCACGAGAAGGAGCATAACCTCTCCAAGGCCAGGCGACTGCTCGGATGGACGCCGCGGACCCACCTGGAACTCGAGGCATGAATCCGCGGACTGCAGCCGCTTCGTCAACATGTAGCGTCGATCCGTCACACATGGAGACCGAATAGGAGGCGCTAGATCTTGTTGCGAATAGCCCTGGCGGCTGTGGTTCCATTCGCAGCGCTGGCAATTGCGGTCTCATGCGGAGGCGCACCTTCCCCCGCACGAACCGCACTGACGCCGATCTCGACCGTCCACGTCCCGAATGCCATTGACCTTGGGACGTTCGCCCCATCCGCAGCAATCGAGACCGCGATGCGCCGCATCGAGTCAGCTGGCGAAAGCCTTGGCACCCAGCAGATGCCGCACGAGCCGGTGGCGCGGCTGACCGCCCTCGGAGACCTCAAACGGTGGGCGATCGACCGTACTGTGATCGACGGCAAGTACCCTGCGGCCGCGGACGACTCGCTAATTTGGGCGGTCCAGGCGCAGGGGCGATGGACGGGATCCAACGCCGCCGCTGGATCGGCGGCGCGCTTTGCGCTCGTCGGCGTTGATGCGCATACGGGCGA
>JACPRT010000208.1 GCA_016189845.1 Chloroflexota bacterium
CATACTTGCCATCGCAGTCCTGTTCATTCTGGCAGTCCCCAGGTCAGGCGCCGCGCGTGCGAAGCTTTCGCCCGGCATTGTCGTGGCGGGCATGGCGGCGGTCATCGTCCTTGGCGGGTGGGTTCTTTCGATGGTCGGCCATGCGTCGACCACCGGCCTGATTGCGCAGGCGCTGGCAATAGCAGCCGCCATGGTAGTGATGGCGATTACTGCTCGCTGGCAAGGCTGGCGCCGGTGGTGGCTGCTTTGTGTGACGGCGGCGTATATCGCGGCATCGGCACACTTCCTGGCTCGCTTTGCGGGTTCCGCTGCGGGCATGAGCGGCGCGCTGCTGATCGCCGAGGTGACGGCACTGTCCGCAGCGGCGCTCACCCCGTTCGTATGGCGTGTCGGATCGCGGCCGCGCGTTGCGGCCCTCGCATTCGGGGTCGCAATCCTGTGGGCAGGATTCGCCGCCTCGCAGCCCCATATCGCTCGCTTCTTAGTCATATGGGACCTGGGACTGAGCAGCCCGCTGCCTTTGTGGGCATTCGCGATCGCCCTGGCCGGGCTCGTCTACGGGGTCGTCGGCGGCAGGTCCCGACCTGCCGCGGTGGGGTTCGCAGTGGTCGCTCTGGCCGGCCTGAGGCTCGACAACACGTACTTCGCGTTGCTTTCGCTTGCTGGCTTCGCGGTCCTGACGGCGGGCCACGATCCCGCGCACGTTCTCACGATTCCCTCACGGCCGGGCGCCAGAGACTCACGCCTCTCTCACGCCGCGGAACGAAACTGGCGCCATCGGAAAGCGGCAGCCAGCTAGCCGGCGTGGGACGACGTGTCCTGCGACAGCCCGGGCCGTTTGATCGATTGTGTCGTCGGAGCGAGGCGGGGCGAATATATGTCTGGCAGGAGCGTTCTCTCGTACTTCCGGCATGAATCCATGGCGGAGGACCGTCCGCCATGGCACGTGGTCTGCGTCGACGGCGACGTGCAGCGCCCCCTCGCCGTGTCCGCCCTGGACCTTTCCCGCTTCCCGCAGCGGGAGGTCGTCGCAGTCCGCGCGGGGACAGCGCTGCGCTGGCAAGGGGTCGATGTTCGATGGCTCCTGACGGTTTCTGGTTCTGAGCCCCGCGCCAGATTTGCGATATTTCACTCCGGAGACCGGCACATTTGCCTCCCCCTGGAGCAGGTTTCGAAGGAGAACGCACTCCTGGCGTTACGGGCTGAGGGACGATGGCTTGCGGCCGAAGAGGGCGGCCCGTGTCGCCTGGTTCTGCAGGGGAGCCGATGGCGCGACTTCGGGGGGCCGGTCGACCGCATTCAGGTGTGCGTTGATAGACCTGTGACCGTCGCGACCCACTTGTACGGAAGCGATTCGCCGCGAGCAACCGCCGGCGCCGCGTAGCCTAGCCGGGCCGCACACAGGCTCGAGCGTGGCCGCCTCGCCGACGGCGAGGCGGTTTCGGCAAGGCCAATCCTCACGCGTTCCTCACGAATCGGCTGGCCGTCTTCGCGCGTCTCTCACCGCGGGCAAGGTAAACGTTCGTCTCATGGTGCTCTGACACCAATGTAGTGGTGCGTTGAAACCAGGCGCAACGGATGAAAACAACTGAAGAGATCCCGCTCTTCGATGCGGTGGACACCGCCGATGGCATGTTCGTGGTCGACTCCGGCCAGCGAATCGTCCGGTGGAATGCGGCAGCAGAGCGCATCTTGGGACAGCCGGGGAGCGCGGTGTTGGGCCGCCGCTGTTACGAGGTCGTTGCCGGACGAGAGAACGCCGTACGCCGCCACTGTCGCAAGAACTGCCCGGTCGTGGTCAATGCCCTGCGCGGCCGGCAGGTGCGCGATTACGACTTGCTGTGCACCACGCCGGCCGGCGACTCCAAATGGCTGAATTTCAGCATTGTCGTTCCAGTGCGCGGCGTCGCAAGGGGATTCGTCCTGCACCTGTTCAGGGACGTAACGGGCCGCCGCCGGTTTGAAGAGTTCGCGAGGTCGGCGGCCTCTGCGCTCAAGGACCTGCAGTCGGCCGACGGCCATCTTGAGGAGAGCGTCCGCCCGGCGCCTGCGCCCATGCTGTCGAGGCGTGAGGAACAGGTGCTCCGGCTCATTGCGGCCGGGATGCGTACCAGGGACATCGCCGAGGCCCTGGGTGTGAAGCCGGTCACCGCCCGGAACCACGTGACTCGCTTGCTCAACAAACTGGGTGCTTCCAGCCGGCTTCAGGCGGTCGTGTACGCCTCCCAGCGAGGGCTTGTGTGAACCCGGGCGCCCCGGGCCCAGGATCTCGCGCCGGTTGGTGATTGTGCACCTATTTATGGGTAAGAGGTGCGCATAGCCTCTGGCGGTGGCAGGGCGGGTCGGATGCTGACCAGGCAAACGGAGGGCCACTGTGAACAGGGACACGATCACCGTCGCGGCCCTCTGGGCCGTCCTGACGGTGATCGGCGAGGCGCTCGTCATCGGAATCGGGCTCTTTCCGGCGCCGCTCGCCGAGGAGGCCAAGATCGTCGATGAGGCATTTGAGCATCTGGTCATCCTCGGGGTCCCGGTATTCACCTTCGTCGTTTCCGTCCTGGTCTACGCCGTAATTCGTTTCCGGCGCCGCGGTGCAGAGCTGGAGGACGGCCCGCCGGTACGGACCCACGGCAAGTGGGTGGCCTTCTGGTTCGCCTGGACCACAGCGCTGACGGTCGCCGTCATCATCCACCCGGGGGTTACCGGCCTCCGGTCGCTCACGGCCTCGCATGGTGAGGATCCCGATCTGCTGGTGAAGGTCACCGGACAGCGCTGGCTGTGGACCTTCGAATACCCGGAACAGAACGTCACTACGATCAACGAACTCGTGATCCCGGTCGACAAGCTGGTCAGGTTCGAGGTGACCGCGCCCGACCGCGACGTGCTCCATTCTTTCTGGATACCGGCGTTCCGGATCAAGATCGACGCCGTACCGGGACTTGTGACGCACACGTACGCACGCGCGACCAGGGTCGGCGCCTTCGAGGAGGACGTGGACTACCGGGTGCAGTGCGCCGAGCTCTGCGGGCTCGCCCACGGCAAGATGGCCGCTACGTTGAGCGTGGTGAGCCAGGAGGAGTTCGAGCAATGGGCGAAGGGGCGCGCCAGGGTAGAGGCACGGTAGCCATGGCAGCCATCTTCCCTGTGTTACGCGGGCTCCTATTCGCAGGAGTCGGTCTCGGCATCGGCGCAGGGCTCGCCGTCCTGTTCACGAATCTGACAGGCCGGCCGGCAAAAGAACCTGTCATCGCCCTCGGGTACGTCTTCGCCCTCATTGGCTGGCTGCTGGGCGTGGGCATGTGGGACTCGTGGGCGAAGGAATGGTTTGGCGGCAAAGCCCACATTCAACACGGGGGCGGCGTCGGCAGGTACTTCAGGTTCACAACCGACCACAAGGTAATCGGTATCCAGTACCTGGTGACCATGGTCGTGCTGTTCCTGCTCGCGGGGATCGGGGCGCTGGTGATGCGCGTTGAACTGGCCGACGCGGGCCAGAACCTGCTCTCGCCTGGAGACTACAACACGGCGATGAGCCTCCATGGAATCATCATGATCGCGGTGGCCGTGGCGACCATCATCGGCGGTTTCGCCAATTTCACGCTGCCGATCATGATCGGCGCCAACGACGTCGCCTTCCCCCGCATCAATGCCCTCAGCTACTGGATCGTGCCCCCCGTCGCGGTGCTGCTCGTGCTTACCCCGGTCTTCGGCGGGTTCGACAACGGTTGGACGGGCTATCCTCCGCTTTCGGTGGTGAACGCGCCAGGCGCCCTGCTGTTTCTGCTGGCGTTCCTCACCTTCGGGCTGTCGTCGATCCTGGGCGGCATCAACTTCGTGGCCACCGTCATAACCCTGCGCGCCCCCGGAATGACGTGGTCGCGGCTCCCGATCTTCGTGTGGGCGGTCTTCGCTGCCGCGTTGATCTCCTTCATCGCAACGCAGTGGGTCGCCTATGCACTGCTGATGGTGATCCTCCAGCGGATCTTCGGGATGCCGTTCTTCAACCCGCCCGGCGGCAACGCGGTGATGTACGAGCACATCTTCTGGTTCTACTCCCATCCGGCCGTGTACATCATGATCCTGCCGGCGTTCGGGATCTTTCTGGAGATCCTTAGCCACTTCTCCCGCAAACCGCTATTCGCCTACAAGTGGGTAGTACGCGCCTTCCTGTTGATCGTCGTGATGAGCTTCGTCGTGTGGGCGCACCACCTGTTCACGAGCGGCATGAACAGCAGAATCCACCTGCCGTTCATGGTCCTGACCGAGCTGATTTCGATCCCGACCGGGGTGGTGTTCCTTTCCGCACTCGGGACGATCTGGCGGGGACGGATGTGGCTCACGACGCCAATGCTGTTCGCTCTTGCGATGGTGTTCAACTTCCTGATCGGCGGCCTGACCGGGCTCTTCCTTGCCGACGTGCCCACGGACATTCAGCTCCAGGACACCTACTTCGTGGTGGCCCATTTCCACTACACGATCATGGGTGGCGAGATCTTCGCCATAATGGCCGCCATCTATTACTGGTTCCCCAAGATCACCGGCCGCATGTACAACGAGACGCTCGGGCGGGTGCACTTCGTGGGCATGACGCTCTTCTACAACGTCACGTCCATCGCCATGTTTGTCGTGGGGACGGCGGGCATGAACCGAAGGGTCGCCGATTACCCGGCGGACCTCTCGGGGACAAATCTGTTCATAACCGTGGCGTCCTTCCTGCTGGCTGCCTCTTTCCTGCCGTTTGTGTACAACATGGTGGCCTCGTGGACGCGCGGGCCAAAAGCGGCCGCCAACCCCTGGGGCGCTCGCACCCTCGAGTGGCAGACCTCGTCGCCGCCTCCGCTCGAGAACTTCGAGCACCCGCCGGTGATCGACGATCCCTACGGCTACGGCAGTCCGGCCAGGCAGCCCGTAGCCGGTCCTGCCTATGGCGCGGCGCCAGGCTCGGGAGACTAGGCCGTGAGCCGCATATTCGCAAAGGAAGAGGGACAGTTGGCGCAGGATTCATACCAGTCCCGCAAGCGTACCGGGGCGAACATGCTCGTGGCCCTGATCGTGCTCACGGTGGTCGAGTTCGCGATCGCCATCGGCCTCAACGGGCCGATCATGCTTGCCGGCCTGGCGATCTTCGCGGTCCTGGATGCCTGGTTCATCGCCGAGTACTTCATGCACCTCCACCAGCTGCGAAGGCATGTGGCAGAAGCCTGGCACGCGGTGACCAGAGGAGTGAGGGACTAGCCGTCGATGGCCACCACAACGGCTCATGCCGCGGCCCGGCCGAACCGGTTGACCATCAACCGTCTCGGACTCTGGCTCTTCCTGGTATCCGACGCCTCGTTTTTCGCCGCAGTCATCTCCAGCCGCTACTTCATCTCGGGCCTGCGGACACCCGCCGAGGTGAATCAGGTACTTGGCCTTGCGCTGGCCACGGTGCTGGTCGTAAGCAGCTTCACAGCGTATCGGGCGGAGATGGCCGCCGCGCACGGCGACCAGCGAGGCCTTCGTCTCTGGCTTCTTTGGACGATCGCGCTGGGCCTGGTCTTCATGGCCGGCGTCGGGTTCGAATGGCACGAAGCGTACGCGCGCTTTCCGCCATCGACCGGCTTCGGGACATCGCTGTTCACCCTCACCGGCATCCACGCCACGCACGTGCTGAGCGGCATCGTGATACTTGCGCTTGTGCTCAAGAGCGCTCGATCCGGCAGATACGGCCCTGGGGATTACTGGCCGGTCGAA